>CAIPFW010000068.1 GCA_903864455.1 uncultured Anaplasmataceae bacterium
ATAAGGCACAAACAACTCAAAAAGAGAATTAAAATAAAATTTTATACATTTTCAGATATAGAAAATTAGAATTTTTCTTGCTATAATAAAGATTAATTTTAAAATTTAGAAAAATGGGTAAGTTCTTTTATCAATTATTTTTATTTGTTGTTTTATTTTTAAATGTATCTGCGAATGCGAATGAAACAAAAAGCTCATATTTGACGGAAGGAAGCGATCAGAAAGCTATATTTTTTCAAAAACCTGCATCCGAGGTGATGCATGAAATCATAGACCTTCATTCAATCATTTTTCTCGTGATGATGATAGTGTTTGTATTATGCTGTGGATTATTATTATATATAGTATTTCGATTTCACGAAAAACGTAATCCAAAACCGCAAACTTTCACTCATAATACAACCGTAGAAATTTTATGGACCGGGATTCCTCTGATTATTGTATCTTTTTTAGCCTTTTATAACATTCAAATTCTTCGAAAAGAAGAAGCTCAGGCTTATGAAGATATGGATATGACTATAAAAATTATAGGTCATCAATGGTATTGGACTTATGAATATCCAGAGCAGGGTCTGAAATTTGATAGTTATATGAAAAAAGATGAGGATTTAACGGGCGATGACAAGCGATTGTTGTCCGTTGATAATCCGTTATACGTTCCTGTTGGAAAGAGTATAAAATTAATCATCGCCGCTGATGACGTGATTCATTCATGGGCTTTGCCAGCATTTGGTGTAAAGAAAGATGCAATTCCAGGAAGATTGAATGAAACTTGGTTCAAGGTTGACAGAGAGGGCGTGTTTTATGGTCAATGTTCGGAGCTCTGTGGTTTGTTGCACGGCTTTATGCCAATTGAAGTGCGTGCTTTGAGCGAAGATGATTTTAAAAAATGGTCTGAGGAAGCGAAATCAAAATTTTCTGCATAACATATTATTATAATTAATGAGTTTTTTTGAGGTGATTTTATATGTCTGATCATGTTGTAACTGGATGGAAAAGATGGTTGTTTTCAACGAATCATAAAGATATCGGAACTTTATATATTTTTTTATCAGTAATTGGTGGGCTTGTCGGTGGGTTGTTTTCAGTTTTGATGCGAGCTCAACTTGCAAATCCGGGTGGTACTTTGTTCAATGGAGTTCTTGGTGACTATCATTTTTATAATGTGATTTTAACAGGTCATGCAATCTTAATGGTGTTTTTCATGATAATGCCTGTGCTGACAGGGGGATTTGGAAATTGGTTTGTGCCTCTGATGATTGGTGCGCCCGACATGGCATTCCCTCGATTAAATAATATTAGTTTTTGGATGCTCTTTTTCGCATTGGTTTTGATTGTCATGTCAGTTTTTATTGATGGTGGAGCAGGAACTGGGTGGACGATTTATCCACCACTCTCTTTAATCGCTGCGCATCCGGGTGCTGCGGTTGATATTGCGATTTTTTCTCTACATCTTGCCGGTATTTCATCGATTCTTGGTGCGATTAATATTATTGTTACGATAATGAATATGCGCTGCAAAGGCATGACGATGATGAAAATGCCTTTGTTTGTATGGTCGATTCTTGTAACCGCAGTGATTGTGATTGTTGTATTACCAGTTCTTGGGGGAACAATTACGATGCTTTTGACTGATAGAAATTTTGGCACTGCGTTTTTTAGAGTGGACGGTGGCGGAGACCCAATTCTTTACCAGCATTTATTTTGGTTTTTTGGTCACCCCGAAGTTTATGTAATTATTATGCCTGCTTTTGGAGTTGTGAGCGAGGTGATTCAAACGTTTTCGAAAAAGAAAACTTTTGGATATTCCGCAATGGTAGCTGCAATGATTGGTATAGCGGCTGTTGGTATGGTTGTTTGGGCTCATCATATGTTCACTTCGGGCGTTGATTTTAAAACTGCGGCTTATTTTGCGACTGCTACAATGATTGTAGCAGTTCCTACAGGTGTGAAAGTTTTCTCTTGGCTGGCAACGATGTGGGGTGGTTCGATAACGCTGACTTCACCTATGCTTTTTGCATGCGGTTTCATTTTTATGTTTTTATGCGGAGGGGTTACAGGTATTGTTGTTGCAAGTTCAGCGATTGACAGGGTGATTCACGATACATACTATGTTGTTGCGCATTTTCATTATGTGATGTCGATAGCAGTGCTTTTTGGAGCTTTTGCAGGTTTCTACTACTGGTTTCCAAAGATGTCTGGCTACATGCACAGTGAAAGATTGGCGAAAATTCATTTTTGGCTAACGTTTATTGGTGTAAATATAACGTTTATGCCTCAGCATTTTCTAGGGTTGGCGGGGATGCCGAGAAGAATTCCTGATTATCCGACGCAATTTTCATTTTGGAATAAAATCTCAAGCTATGGTTCGTATATTTCATTCGCAGCGGCGATATTTTTTGTAATAACGATTTTATATGCGTTCATCAAAAAACAAAAAGCAGGAAACAATCCATGGGGTGCAGGTGCAACAACTTTGGAGTGGACGACGTCTTCTCCACCGAGCGCTCATAATTTCGATGTTTTGCCAGTAATTTCAGAAGAAGATGGCGCACATTAATTATATGAATAGCGATGAAAATACATCGTGCATCAATGATAATGACGATAATATTATTGGAATTCTGAAGGCGTATTTTGAGCTTTTTAAGCCGGGGGTAATGTCGCTCGCGATTATGAGTGGTGCACTTGGAATTATTATTGCGCCCGA
Source organism: uncultured Anaplasmataceae bacterium (assembly GCA_903864455.1). Lineage (GTDB taxonomy): Bacteria > Pseudomonadota > Alphaproteobacteria > Rickettsiales > CAIPFW01 > CAIPFW01. The sequence continues at coordinate 2,711 of CAIPFW010000068.1, forward strand.
GCAAATCTCGGGTTTGAAATTATTTTGGTCGCTTCTTTGTATCATTTTGGGGGCGGGTGCTTCAGGTGCTATTAATATGTGCCTCGAAATTGATATTGATTCTCAGATGTCGAGAACGAGCAAAAGACCGCTGCCAATGAACAAAATCACTAAAGAGCGTGGACTTGAAGTAGCTTATTATATGGCGTTTTTTTCTGTTTTTTTCATGGCGCTTTTTGTAAATGTTTTAAGTGCATCGTTGCTTTTTTTAACGATTTTTTTTTATGGGTATATTTATACCTTAATTTTAAAACGCAGAACAATTTATAATGTTGTGATAGGTGGGATATCTGGTGCGATACCACCGCTGATTGGCTGGGCGTCTGTGATGAATTCATTGTCTTGGGCTTCGATGTCGTTTTTTTGGATAATATTCTTATGGATTCCACCTCATTCTTGGGCTCTTGCTCTTTATAAAGCGAAGGAATATCAGAAAGTTTCTGTTCCAATGATGCCTGTTGTGAAGGGTCGTAAATTTACTATTTATCAAGTAGTTTTTTATTCAATTTTGATGATTGCTTCAACGTATCTGCCATATTACTTTGGTTTGAATGGTGGGATTTATCTTTATGTGACGACTTTTTCAAATCTGGTTTGGGTGTATTTTACAATGAAGTTGATGAAAAATATTGTAGATAAGGAGAATCATAGAAGTGAGAAATTATTTTTTGTTTTCTCTATAAACTATTTATTTATAGTATTTTTTGCTTCAATGATTGATTGTTTTTTTAGATAATTTTATATATGAAAAAAAATGTTTTTCTTTTCACTTTAATCATAATTTTCGTGATTATGATGTTTTGTAGTAGTTATTTTTTGATGCAAGGTAAGTTTTAAGATTTTGTAATATTTTGATATTTGCAAATGATTTGATTTTATCGAAATATGGTAAAATAAAAATAAAAATTCAAAAAAATGAAAAAAATTAAAATTTTTGGCGGTAAAAAGTTAGAAGGTTCTGTGAGAATTTCAGGTGCAAAGAATGCCATTTTACCAATTTTAGCAGCGACTTTATTGACGAAAAAGGAAGTTATATTGAATAATGTGCCAAATTTATCGGATGTTCAAATAATGCTAGAATTGTTGAAGGAGATTGGAAGTGATTTTAATTTTGATACCAAAAATAATCGTTTAATAATTTTCGCTAAAAATGACATTTCGCACGAGTTGAAAAACGCATATTTGTCTGAAAAAATTCGCACATCGAGTTTATTTCTTGGTCCATTGCTCGCAATGAAAGGAAAGGTTAAAATTCCAAAACCCGGAGGATGCAAAATTGGTGCAAGATTAATCGACATGCATCTTCATTTTTTAAAAAATATGGGTGCTGAGATAAGTGAAGATGATTGCTCTATTTCATTGTCAGCGAGTAAGAGAATTCATGGAGTTGAAGCGAATTTTTATAAAACATCAGTCGGAGCAACGCAAAATATCATGATGGCGGGTGCTTTGGCGAATGGTAAAACGATTATTGATGGTGCATCTTTGGAGCCTGAAATTATAGATCTTGGTAATTTTTTAATCTCTATGGGTGCAAAAATAAAAAATCTCGGAACATCTCGCATCGAGATTGAGGGGGCGAATGAGTTAAATCAACAGGCACCTTACGAAGTCATGAATGATAGGCTTGAAGCGGGAACATACGCAATCGCTGCATTGGCGACGAAAGGCGAGTTGGTCTTAGAAGATGCGCCATATAATCATTTGAAATATTTTCTCGATATTTTAAAGCAGGGCGGGGCATCAATCAAAATTGAGGGGCGGAATTTAATCGTTAAATATGATAAAAAAATTCAAGCCAAGTCTATTTCGACCGCTCCACATCCATATTTTCCGACGGATTTACAGCAAATTTATACAACGCTGATGACAACTGCCGATGGAATTTCTGTGATTGAGGAGAATATTTTTGATGGCAGATTTTCTTTTGCGAAGGAATTAGAGAAAATGAATGCAAAAATTCATCACAAGGATGAGAGGAAGATCATTGTTGAGGGTGTGAATAATCTTGCAAACTCAAATGATTTGTACGGCGGTGATTTGCGAGGCTCGATGGCGCTTTTTATTGCGGGATTAAAGGCTGAGGGTGAAAATACTCTTCATAATGCGTTTTATTTGGAGCGTGGGTATGAGAATTTTTATCAAAAATTTTTGAATATTGGTGCCGAGATTGAGGTTTGAATCTGTGATTTAAAGTTTAGTTGTTTCTATGAATGGAGATTCTTCGATCTTTACGCTTTCTATATATTTTTGAACATTGTCTATATGGTTTTCTAAATCCTTTGTAATTTCTTTCAAGCTTTCTAAAGTTACTATGTTTTCCATTTTTTTCGAAACTTCATCGATGCAATGTGCTGAGTCAATCACGAGATTATTGTTTTCTAAATCTTTTTCATTTTTTTTCTCTAGATATTCTTTTAAACTTTTGACCTTTTCTTTTAAAGAATTAAGTTTTAAATCAATTTGCTCTTTTTCTATTTGTGACTCATCGAGTTTTTGATTTGTTGGATGATTGTTTGTAGGTTGTTGTGATGGATTTTGTATTTCTTCAATATAAAGGTTTTTTGCGCTATTCATCCAATCGAGTTTGGAGCGCGTATGTTTTTTTATTTGCATTAAGCATCCTTCAAGCTTTCCTTTATTCTTACGATTTTGTTGAATAAAGTCTAAAGTATTTTTTTCGTACATATCATTACGCTCTATCTCTTCGTTTGACCATTTGTTCATCTGTTTCGCAGTTATTGATTCTAGATTTTTTTTTAATTCTCCCTCTGTATATTCTTTGAATTTGTTGAGATTTGTTTTAATTTTTGTTAAATTTTTTTTTATATAATGTATTATCGCTTTTTTACTTCCAACGAATTTCAAAAATTTATTGAGTGTGAATTTCATATATTTTTTTAAAAATGAATTCATATACTTTTCTTTTAATTGTAAATATAAATTATTAATTATTTACAAATAAAAAATTAAGGTATTTATATCAAAATATAAATTGAGAAAAATTTGAAAATAGAATCAGTAAGTGAAAATGAA
>CAIPFW010000069.1 GCA_903864455.1 uncultured Anaplasmataceae bacterium
TGTTTTAACTGCAACTTTTACAGGTAAATTCAATATACTATCACGGGAAAACTCAAGTCTTCTCGACAATTTATCCGACAAAACTAGATTCACCAGCGATATAGATTCTGAGGTAAGAGTGATTTTCTTCGAAGGATTGTTTTTATTTTTTATGAAATTTATATTTTGAAAAACGCCATCATTCGCCAAAACTCCATATGCCTGAACCAATTGAAGTAAATTCGCCTCAAATACACCAATCGCTAAACCTAAATTATAATAATCGTAATTATATCGAATACTCTGAAATCCTAAATCCAATAACAAAGAATAGAAATTCTGAACGCCGACAAAATTCAACGTTTTGATTGCAGGAATATTAAGCGAATTCGCCAATGCATTGCGAACAGTCACCTCGCCATAAAATCTATGACTTGCATTGAAAAATTCATGAGTGCCACGATTCAAATTTTGCGAAATTGGCTGATCATCAATTTTCGAAGCCAATGTTAATTTTTTATCAAGTGCCAGAGAATATAGAAATGGCTTCAGTGTTGATGCGGGTTGGCGAAGTGCCTGCACTCCGTCTATCTCGCCATCTTTATTCTCTTGAAGAGAAAAAGAATTATAAGACAGAACATCCATATTATCTCTTTTTACAATTAAAACTGCACCATTTTTAACCTTATAGCCATTATTATAAAATCTTTGTATCGAATTTTTGAGCAAATTATTCGTATAATTTTGCAAATTTAAATCTAAAGTTGTGAAAATTTTTTTATCATTCAAATCCTCCGAAAATATATTTTTTTGAATAAAATGAAGAAAATGACTCGCATCGACATTTAATATGCTTTGCTTGAAACGTAATTTTCTAATTTGTATCTCGTCGAATTCTAAATCATTTATAATGCCGTTTTCATAAAGCTTACTCGTAAAAAGCTTTATATAGTTCTCAATTCGGGAAAAATCCTTGCTTTTATAATAATCAAAATTCGAGGGCGCCCGTATATTTATAATTAAAAAAATCATCTCTTTGAGAGATAGCGATGTAAATGAACGAGCAAAATAATATCTCGAAGCCGATTCAAATCCGCGAATATTGTTCGAGAAAGGAATCTGATTGATATAAAATTCCAAAATCTTTTTTTTATCAAAATGCTTTTCCAGAAGCTGAGACTCCAAACCTTCAATCCATTTTGACCAAAAATTTCTTTGCCGCGGATACAAAATTCGAATCACTTGCTCTGAAATTGTGCTTGCACCCATCTTTATTTTAAAATTCTTACCATTTAAATAAAGCGCTTTCAATCTCGCAATCCAATCAACTCCATTATGTTTATAAAAATTTTTATCTTCAGAAAACAGCAAAATTTCTATAAATTTTTTATTTATATCATAAAAATCTACCTGATTATAAAGATTGAATTTATTCTGATATGTGATATTTATCGGACCCCCGTTCACGTCAAAAAACTGATATTTTTTTATATTTTGGTCAATCTCACTCATTATTTTATAGTTCGATTTCACATCATTATAAGTTTTTCCAGCCACTCCAAAGATTGAAATTAAGAAAATAATGCAAAGAGAAATTAACCATTTTTTCATATGTTTGTATAAAATTATGATTTTACATTATCGCATAAAAATTATTCAACTAATCGACGAAATTATCAAATGGATAAAATTTATAAAAAAAATGCACAATTGAATAATTTTTTTAACAAAAAGCTCATTTTTTCGCTTGACTTTCAAAGATTAATATAGATAATTATATCTATAATTAATTTATTCCGTGCGCTAAATAATGGTTTTTAAAAGCTTATGACAAAGATAGTTAAAAGTAAAATGAAGTCTATGAGAAGGTGGGATAATCAGATCTGGACTAATATCGACTATTCTAATAAAAAATATCCTCCTGGGCAACACGGAAAAAATGGATATAGATTCTCTTCTGGTTATTGCAGTGATTTAAGAATCAAGCAATGCGTTAAAAAATCTTATCTTGCAAGTGAAACTTTGATGAAAACTGCCTGCAGATCTTTCAAAAAAAATAAAAAAGTTAACTTTGCTGATGCTTTTACAGCATTTTTTGAATTGATGGCTTTGAAGGTTGTTTTCTCTTGTGGTTTTGCAAGCTCTGTATTCGCTTCAAGACAACTTTTATCTCATGGTCATTTTTTATTAAATGGCAAAAAGTTAAATATTGCTAGAATTCGCTTAAAAGTTGGAGATGTTTTATCCGTTCGTGAAGCATCAAAAAGCCATCAGGATATTAAAAATTCTGTTGCGAAAATTTCAAGCAATAAAGCAAATCTTCCATGTTATTTGGAAGTAAATGCTGAAAAAATGACAATTACAGTTTTGAGATTACCAACTTCTGATGAAATCTCACTTGGTTTTGAACCAAAATTCACTGTTCTGGCTTCTTTTTACTAATTTTTTGTTTTGCATGGAAGAATATTTCATGTAAAATACTTTTATAATTTTTCATTCACTCTGCCCGAGTGACGGAATGGTAGACGTAACGGACTTAAAATCCGTGGCTCGTAAAGGGCGTGGGGGTTCGAGTCCCCCTTTGGGCACCAAACAAAATCATTATCATTCAATACAACTTTTTTTCAAAAAATACTTCCCGTTTTCAATACTCAAAATCAAAGTAATATTTGCAGAATTAAACACTTTTTTCTTGAAAGATTAAATTAATATGATAGAGTATCTTTCTATTTAGATGATTTAAATGAACAAAACAACTTTATATAAAAATGATATACCTGCGAATTTCAAGGCTTCGTCCAAGATTATGGCGATTGATACTGAGACGATGGGCTTAAACCTTGATCGTGATAGACTTTGCGTTTTTCAATTTTCTTTTGGTGATGGCGAAGCGCATTTAGTTCAATTTACTCACGATACTGATTATGAAGCGACAAATTTGAAAAAATTTCTTGAAGACCCTGAAATTGTGAAAGTTTTTCACTATGCTCGATTCGATGTTTTGGCGATAAAAAAATATCTAGGAATCTCGCTTGAAAATATTTATTGCACAAAAATCGCATCAAGACTGGCTCGCACATACACTCAATACCATTCATTGAAGGCTTTAGTGATGGAGGTTTGTGGTGTAAAAATGGACAAATTTCAACAATCATCAGACTGGGGTCATGATGAATTGACTCGTGCGCAGATTGAATATGCGGCGAATGATGTTTTATATTTGCATGCGATAAAGGAAAGACTTGACGACATGTTAATTCGTGAAAATAGAATGCACATCGCTTTGGATTGCTTTGCGTTTTTGCCTACGAGAACTGAGTTAGATGATTTGGGTTGGGGCGAATTTGATATTTTTCAACATAGTGACGACCAAAAATAAACTTTTGAGCTGAATAAAATCGATGATACAAAAATGAAAAAATTTATATCGTTTTTTTTGTATCTTTTTTTATTTTTATTTATTTTTCCATCTTTAAGTTTTTTTTTAAAACTTGAAAATTTCTCTTTTGCCGATTTGGTTGGAACAATCGCTGAATTAAAAAAACCATTATTTAACACGATAATTTTTGGTTTTTTTGTTACATTTTTTGCTACATCGATTGGAATTTTACTTTTTTGGTTGATAAACTTTCATAATTTTCCATTTGTAAATCTTTTTCGATATCTTTTATTTTTGCCAATACTCATCCCACCATATATTTCAGGCTATTCCAATGCATATTTTTTTGAATACAATGAATGGTTGCATAAAATTTTCCCTTCTATCAATTTTCGCAATTATTATGGGGCAACTTTCGTTATGTCTTTTGCGCTCTATCCATACATCTATATTTTGATGCAATCCCTCACTCATAAGTTGCAAAATATGATTATTATCTCGAAATTGCACGGAATTGGCTCTATCAAAACTCTCTTTTCTCTCGTTTTTTCTTCTTCTCGCCCTATTATTATTTTTTCGATTTCGATAATTTTGATGGAAGTCATCAGCGAATACGGCCTTAGTAATCATTATGGGCTGAATAATGTAAGTAATTTTCTCTACCGAGAATGGTTTCAGGCAAAAAATTATCAATATTCATCGATTTCTGGAATTATAATCTTTTTTTTTATTGCCATTATTTTATTTTTTGAGGAAAAAAATCGAGGAGAAAGAAATTATTCAAATAATTTACAACAAAAAATTGCGCCAAAATTTTTTTTATCTCGAGGGCAAAGATTTGTCGCATTTATCTTTTGTCTCAAAATTGCGATATTTTCTTTTTTCATACCAATCGGACAATTAATTTCTTTCGCAATTCAAAAAATAGACAAAATCCAAATCACTGAACTTTATAATCTGACTTATAATACTTTATATATTGCAACTATTGTTTGTATTTTAGCGATTATTCTTGGTTATTCTATGAATTTTCTTTTTATAAAAAATAAATCCTACATCACGATAAATAATTTACTCAAGATGTTTATCGTTTTTGCCTATGGAATTCCTGGATCTTTTGTTGCGATTAGCGTCATTATTTGGGTTCAGTGGATTGCAAATCATGGGGGAGATCTTGGAGTCAAGATGAAATTTTTTATTTTTTCTTCAATTGCGGGCGTTGTCTACGGTTGTCTTTTTCGTTTTATAAATATTGCAATTTGTACTATTAATTCTGGAATTGCATCTCAAAAAAGAGAGTTAATTTGGTGCAATAAAATTTTTAGTAGAAATAAAATCAAGTTATTTTTTTGGTCTGCACCAATTTTTTTCAAAGAAATTATGATAGTTTATCTTATCGTTTTAATTGATTCCATAAAAGAATTGCCTGTTACTTTACTCTTGCGACCATTTAATTTCAACAACCTCACTACAAAAACATACGATCTTATTTCTGATGAACGATATGAAGAGGCTGCAATTCCTGCATTATTAATTATTATTTTATTAACTATTATTTCAATATTTTTTATGAAATTAATAAATAAAAAATTCTCTTAACTTTTCACAGACGAAGCAATCTCTTTTGCAGCATCAGAAACCTGATCACTCGCATCATCAGTAGCTTTTTTAACATCACTCGTAAAATTATGAAAAAATGTTTCAACTTTTTTCATAATACTTGGATTTTGGGTCACGAGCCAAA
>CAIPFW010000070.1 GCA_903864455.1 uncultured Anaplasmataceae bacterium
ACAAATACTGAAAAAAATAATTTTGGAACGAATCAATATAATAATCATTTAAATTATAATGGATTTGAGGGGTCGTCAAACTCAAATCAGAAAGAGATGCCTAAATTTTATAAAAATGGTGATGATAAATGGGAGGATGACATTTTAAATAAAGCTGATAATACTAAATTTAATGAAAATTTGTATTCTGGATTTGAAGATATTGCGAAGACGCTTTCATTCCTATCATTTTCAGATGACAAAGTAAGAGGTGGTTTTTTTGGAAAATCTGGTGGTGTGAGCTCTGAAGTTAAGTATGGTGGGAGATATGATAAAAGCGGTAAGTTGATATCTGGCGGCTTAAATACTGCTCGAAATTTTGGAGATGACCATTGCAATATTCAAACAAATGAAAATATCGTCATAACTCAATTCCCAAATCCTCAGAATATCATTTTATGCCCTGTGCGATCTGGATATTCAAATAATATAACGATAATAAATTCAGCGAAGGATGTTCCAAAAAATTTACAAGATGTAATAAGTGCTGATGCAGTCATCACAAATCAAAAAAATATACTTTTGACAATTCAAACGGCTGATGCAGTTCCTGTGCTGCTTTGGGGAGTTGATAACAATGGTGATGAAGTGGTTGCTGCTGCTTCATGCCCTTACCATTCGTTGAAAATAAATATATTGCAAAAAATCACTCAAACGATGATTGAGATGGGTTGTGCTGTTGAAAATATTAAAGCTCATATCGGACCTGGTAGAAGAGAAGAATCGTATGAAGTTGATGTAAAATTTAAACAAGATTGGTTGAAAGTTCACTCAGACCATGAAAAATTTTTTGGTGAAGATTATACGGCATTTAAAGATTTAAATCCAGAGCAACCAGAATATAAATGCAAGTTTGATATGCCAAGTCTTCAAAAATTTCAACTTGAAAGCATTGGTGTTTTGAAAAAAAATATTACTGATTGCGGAATTGATGTTGGTTGCGAAGCTCAAAAAGATAATTATCATTCGTACAGAACGATGATAGCGGATGGAGTGATTAAACCGAATGAAAAATTCGGATTAAATACTTCTGCAATAATGATCGTTAGGAATTCTGCTAACATAGGACAATAAATAAGAGATATATTCAATGAATATTAAATTTAATTTTTTTAATAAAAATGCCGGAGTTTCTCAAGAAGAGAAGTATAGAAGTTTGAATTGTGGGCCAAAATCAGGTGATTCTCCAGAAAATATCGAGAAAAATCGAGAAATTGTGAAAAAGTTTTTTGATAACGAAGGTTTTGATAAATTGCAATTATTTTTTGTAGATCAAATTCACTCTGATAAAGTTTTTATTGTTGAGTCGAAAGACGATTTAATCAAATTTCCAGAAGCTGATGGAATCGTTACAAATCTGAGAAATATTATTTTAGCTATTACGACGGCTGATTGCACTCCAATTTTATTTTATGACGATGAGAATGAAGTGATTGGTTCTTGTCATGCGGGTTGGAGGGGTGCTCATTCAAATTTGATGAAAAATTTAATCGACATCATGATAAACAAATATTTTTGTAATATTCAGAATATAAAAATTAAAATTGGTCCAAATATAAAACAAAATTCTTATCAAGTGCAACAAGATTTTTATGACAAATGGATTGAGCAATCTCAAGATTTTGCTCAGTTTTTTGATCGCAAGGATGATGGATATTATTTTGATTTGACAAATGCTGTAATTTTTAAATTGTTACAACTCGGAATTAAGAAACAAAATATCGAAAATTATGATATCGATACTTTTGCAAATGAAGATTATTTTTCATATCGCCGTATGATCAAAACTGAATTAATAAAAAATGGCGATAAAGAATTTGGCGTGAATACTTCAGCAATAGTAATTTTAGATAATTGATTTGTTCGTTGAGCAAGGCAACTCTGTATTTTTGAAAAATAATTAGACTAAGCGAATATTTGAAATGCTCTTTTTTTAAGAATTATTTCATTATTTATATAATATCATTATCATTGAATATTTAAATTTATTATTCTTTATGAGAAGTGCAGTTAAATTAAAAAAACTATTCAATATAAACGTTGAGGAATTGCAAAAATATATTCCAAATTCTTTTTATAGGGGTCCATTTAAATTGCATTCTGGTCTGATGGTGACATCTGAATATATAAGTAATTCTAATGATGCGAGTAGTATAATTTGGTTTGAGGAAAAAACAGAAGATGGATTCAAAAAGATAATTTCAGATTTATCACCGAAGCAAATAGCTTCTTTGCTTGAGCCGATACCAAGCGAAATAAAAAATCCATTGATTGAAGCTTTAAAAAACACAGAATTAGAGATTCCTCAGCTCAATCAATATGACAGAAAACTTATTCAAGAGGAGCAAGAGAGAAAATTAAGAGATGAAGAATTATTGAAAAAATCAAATGCAATTGGTCAAAAAGAATCCAATGGTCAATTTACGAACAAAGAGGCTTATTCAATATTACAAGGATATATTGGATACACCAATTCAAAATCAACAAAGCCAATTCTTGGGACTTATGGTGCTGGACCATGTATAATTATTTATATTTATAATCCAAAAACTTTCGCTGCGAGCTTGACTCATATCGATCCAACAGTTCACGCCAATGGCATTCTCAATTCGATGATATATTCTTTAAGGAAAGAAGAAAATGAGAAGTTGGAAATACATCTGAGGGGTGGAGATGGTTCAAGTAAAGAATTCGCAATGAAATTATTGAATGATTTATCGCAAAAAAATAATATCGAACTCAAATCATGCTCTTTATTGAGCGGCGACCATGAAAGTAAAAGTCTTGCGATTGATTCAAGAAATGGTCAAATTTATACTGACTTTTTAGTGAATCAACTTGAAGCGCATCCAGATGAGAATACATTGATTCAAATGTATGCAATGACTACACAAATAGATTTTATGAGGAAAGATATAAAACCTGCGAAAGTTCTTTTTGATGGCAGGAAGGAAGAATTTCAGATAAAAGAAGTATTCGCAGCAAGTCAAGAAATTGATCTTAAAGATATAAAAAGTACAGAAAGAGTGAAGAAAGCAGAGGTGAATCGCAATATTTCATAATTGCAAAACAAACTCAAACAATTCTTTTCAAAATATTATTTTTATCAATAATTAAATGCTTTATAAATCCTAAAATATGTACACCAACAAAGCATAAAGTGATATATGCAAGAATTTTATGAATATCATAGAAGGAGCCAGAAAGCTCGTCATTTTTTGAAATAAAAAGTGGTATGTCGAATAGGCCAAAAAAACCAGAAGTTCTACCGCCAAATGATGACATTAAGTACCCAGAAATCGGCAAAGCAATAATGGAGAAATATAAAAAATAATGAGTAAATTTCTCAATAAATTTTTCAATTTTATTATCTGCGACAGAATTTGGAATTTCAGAGCAAAATCTTATAATAATTCTCAATGTAGCGAGAAAAAACACCAATAATCCAAAAGATTTGTGAAGTAAAATGTATTGAACTTCGTTAGATTCATCAATCCATGAAGTATGAGTGAGAATTATTCCTAGAAATATAGCAAATAAAAAACCAACACCGCTCAGCCAATGCATCATTCGCATCGATAAATTATATTTTTGAATCATCGCACACCTAAAACAATTACAATGAAAAGATTACTCAATCTTTAAATGAAGTCTATCACAAAATAGAATGAAAAACCAAGGTGTATTTTATAAACAAAGCAGAGTATAATATATTAATATAATAAACAATTACACAGAATGAAGAATTTTTTTCAACTTTTTCGATTTTTTATTTTAGCGCTTTTTCTTGCTGTGATGAATCCATCGATTTTTCTTCCCTCTCGTCGTGGACGTGCGTTGAATAAAATCTTCTCTCACCTCGGCCCAGCATTTATAAAATTTGGTCAGCTGATGTCGACTCGCCCAGATATTATCGGGGAAAAAATGACTCGTGACCTTCGAGATCTTCAAGATAATCTTCCGCCATTTTCGCAAAGTGAGATAAATAAAATATTTATGCGAAATTATAAAAAATTGCCGAATGAAGTTTTTGATGAATTTTATACTGAAAATATTGGAGCTGCATCAATCGCACAAGTTCATAAAGCGAAAAAAAATAATATATTTTATGCTGTGAAAATCCTTCGCCCAAATATTGAAAAAAAAATACATAAAAATATTAAATTATTAAAAGTTGTAACAAATTTTTTTCACAATAATTTTCAAGGAAAATACAAGCGATTTCGCCTTCCAGATGTGATAAATTTTCTTGAGCGAAACTTGATGCATGAAATCGACCTCACTTTTGAAGGAGCTAGTGCGACTCAACTTCGTATAAATTTGATTCACGATTCCGAAGTTTATATTCCTGAGATTTATTGGGATTTGAGTCGAAGCGATGTTCTTGTGATGGAGTGGGTTGATGCGATTCCAATCAATCAGATTGCTCAAACTTCATTGAATAAAAAAACAATTTTAACGAATCTCATCAATACTTTTTGCAATCAGGCGTATCGTGATGGTATATTTCATGCCGATATGCATCCAGGAAATATTTTTGTTGATAAAAATTGTCGAATCATTCTTATCGATTTTGGAATTATTGGGCGAATGGATAAAGAAACGAAATTTTATATCACAGAAATTCTAAGAGGTTTTTTACGTCATGATTACAAATTAATCGCACAAATTCATTTTGACGCTGGTTATGTAAGCTCGAAATATAATATTGATGAATTTGAAAATGCATGTCGCGCAATCGGTGAGCAAATCGTAGGAAAAGATCTTGAGAATTTATCGATTGGGAATTTATTTACAAGTCTGTTGAAATTGACAAATGATTTTAATATGGAGACTCGAATTGAGCTGCTTTTGATACAAAAAGCTACAATTTTAATTGAAGGCGTCGCAAAAATGATTGACCCTACTATGAATATTTGGAAATTGAGCGATCATTGGCTTCGAACTCATTATATGACAAAAAGTAAAATCGCTCAAAGAATGGTAAAGAAGTATTTTGAGAGATTTTGTGATAAATTGATTGATGGTTTGAATTATTTTGAAAGTAGAAGAAAGAAAAATTTTCGAAGTTAATTGAAAATCTTCATTCGTGATAAATCATCTCTAATAGCTTGTTTATCAGGGACTGCTATATAATTAAATAATGCAAACGGTTTTACTTGTTTTCCTTGTGAATCAGTTATTTTAAATACACAATCTTGAATTGCTAAATTTTCAAGCTTAGTATTAGGATTGCGCAACATAGGCATGCACTCTAACTTAATTCCATCATTATTCGGGAACTTTAAAGATCTATTATTACCAACATCTCTAAAGGTTATATCGTTTATATTGTTTATTTTTGGATTATCTTTATAAGTAGCGGCAGCTCCTTCTGCGTGCAATAGTGGTGATTCATGAGAATATGTTGCTGATTCGAGATAAAATTTATTATATACATCGTCTTGTTTTAAGTTTCCATATCGATTGAAATCCTCAATTCCTGTAATTTTGATTATATTTTCTAATTTCTTTTTTGCTTCAGTTGTTGTTATTAATTTCGTAGTTGATGCTTTTGATGTTGTAGTTGACGCTTTTTCATCAGCAATTATAATATCGGTTGTATAACCTGCAGTAGAATTTAATTTATCATAACTGTCGGTGATTTCTACATCTTCATCATCAGTATAATTTGAAATATTATAAGAATTATTCTGTTCGTATGTAGAATTCAATTTATGATAAAAATAAGGATTTGAGCTATTTGTAATAGCTTGTAAAGCATGTGGAGTGATTGTTATGTTGCCGTGGGAATGAGTATAAACAACGATATTATTTGTTGTTGATTTTTTCGCTTCAGGGCTTATTACATTAAGAACGATGACCGCTATCGTCACCGCTAATCCTGTCAATAATAAAATTACAACCGTACAATATAGTATAGCATTACTTTGCTTTGGTCTGCTTTTTATTTCTTGATTTTCAACATCATTAATAAACCCATTGCAT
>CAIPFW010000071.1 GCA_903864455.1 uncultured Anaplasmataceae bacterium
TTAAATTTTAATATAAATAAATTCCAACTTACTCAAACAAATTGTTGTCTTACTCAATTTTTTTAATATAATAATTAATCATTCAAAATAAGTAATTTCATGAAATATAAGGGCAATCTGCCATCAAATCCAAACTTTCCACAGCTTGAAGAAAAAATTCTCACTTTCTGGCAAAAAGAAAATATTTTTAAAAAAACTTTAAACTCTTCGAAAGATTCATTCGTTTTTTATGACGGCCCACCATTTGCAAACGGATTGCCACATTATGGCCATTTATTGACTTCGTGCGTCAAGGATACCGTTGGTCGCTTTCAAACGATGTGTGGCAAGAATGTTGAAAGAAAGTTCGGTTGGGATTGCCATGGTCTTCCTGCTGAAATGGCTGCGGAAAAGGAGCTGAAAGTTTCCGGTCGAAAAGCGATTGAGGAATTTGGTATTGAAAAATTCAACAATCATTGCAAAGTCGATGTGATGAAGTATAGCAATGAGTGGAAAAAATATATCGATAGAATTGGCCGCTGGGTTGACATGGAAAATGCATACAAAACAATGGATATTTCATTTATGGAGTCGATATTATGGGCGTTTAAAAATTTATATGACAATAATTTAATATACGAAGAAATGCGTGTCATGCCTTATTCTTGGGCTTGCCAAACTCCTTTGTCTAATTTTGAAACACGTCTTGATGATTCATATCGTCAAAAGGAAAGCAAATCTTTGATAGTAAAATTTGTTTTAAATTCCACTCCTGAAAAACTTGCTCAATATAATATTCATAATATAAATATATTAGTATGGACGACGACGCCGTGGACTTTGCCTTCAAATCTAGCTTTAGCTGTCAATGGCGAGCTTGACTATGAATATTTCGTTGATGAAAATAAAAAAGCTATATATATTTCAGCGAATTTATCTCATTATTTGAAAGATTTAGGAATTCAACCGATTTCAAAGGATGAAAAATTAAACAAAATTTCTGGCTCTGAACTTATCGGTATAAAATACACACCTCTTTTCGATTATTTTGCAAAAAATGCAAGCGAAAATTGTTTTCAAATTTATCATGGCGATTTTGTAACCGCAGGAGATGGCACAGGAGTAGTTCATATTGCACCGGGATTTGGGGAGGATGACTTTGAATTATGCAAGAAAAATAAAATTGGTATAAAAATTTTTGATGAAAATGGACTTGATTTTCGTTTAGCGCCCGCAGTTCCCGTTGATGATGGCGGTTGTTTTACAAGCGAAATTTATGATTTTGCAGGAATGCAAGTTTTTGATGCAAATGATGAGATCATAAAAAAGTTAAAAAATCAGAGCAATTGGATTAAAACAGATCAATATCTTCACCAATATCCTCACTGCTGGCGAACTGATACGCCGATAATTTATCGAGCGATGCCGTCTTTTTACGTGAAAGTTGCACAATCTCGAAATCGTTTATGCGAATTAAATCAAGAAATCAACTGGATTCCTGAAACAGTCAAAGATGGTCTTTTTGGAAATTGGTTGAAGGAGGCGAGAGATTGGTCAATTTCACGAAATCGATATTTTGGAACGCCAATTCCCGTTTGGAAATCGACCGATTCAAAATATCCATGCATAAAAGTTTTTGGTTCGATACAAGAATTGGAAGATTTTTTTGGCTCATATTATTCAGAAACGCACAATGGCGAAAAACTGAAAATAAAAGATTTGCACCGTCCATTTATTGATGATTTGATTGCAAAAAATCCAAACGACCCAACGAGTGCATCATTTTTGAAAAGAGTGCCTGATGTTTTTGATTGCTGGTTCGAGTCAGGCTCAATGAGTTTTGCTGAATATCACTATCCATTTAATAATGATACTCATCATGGAAATTTTTCAAATTCAGAAAATTTTAATCCAAAAAAATATCCACCAAAACGCCTTCCGGCTGATTTTATCGTTGAATATACCGCTCAAACTCGAGGATGGTTTTATACTTTGATGGTTTTAAGCACATTAATTTTTGATAAAATTCCATTTAAAAATTGCATATGCCATGGAGTGATTCTTGACGAAAAAGGGCAAAAACTTTCAAAAAGATTGCAAAATTATATTGATCCGCTTGAGGCTATGAATTCATATGGTGCAGATGCGTTGCGATATGTGATGCTTTCTTCACCCGTTATGAATGGTGGCGAGCTTCTTGTCGATAAGGATGGTAAAATGCTTTCAGAGGCCTTGCGTTTGGTTCATAAACCGATTTGGTCGGCATTAAATTTCTTTATTTTGTATGCAAAGGAGGATCAACCGAAAATACAACTTTTAACTTTGAGCGACATCGAGAAATGGAATATCGACGGAAATGAGCATGATTTTACAATAATTTTACGAGCTTTTGAGTTGAATTTATTTATTTATAATTCGATGAAAAATTACAAAGTTGCCGATTGCTATAAGGCGATTCGAGATTTTATCGATGATTTGAATAATTTATATATTCGTCGAAATCGTGATAGGTTCTGGGGTGCGGAGATGAATGCAGAAAAACTTCAGGCTTACAATGCATTATTTTCTGCATTATATTATCTTGCGATTGCGATTGCACCATTGATGCCATTCTTGGCTGAAATACTTTTTCAAACCATTATGGATGATGAAGGGCGTTCAGTTCACCTTGAAAATGTTTTAATCGATGATGAAATTGCAAAGCAATATCATAAATTAAAAATAGAAAAAGGCGATTTGCTGGAAAATGTAAAGATTTTGAAGGATATTTTTTACTCTGGAAGGTCTCTCAGAGACGATAAGTTGAAAATTCGAATGAGGCAACCGCTTTCAGAATGCAAAATTATTACAAATTTGCCATTGATAAATGATTATCAAAATTTTTTAAAATCAGAAATAGCGAATGAGCTGAACGTGAAGAATGTTGAAATTGTAAGTGAGAGTAATTTATCTGACGAAGATAAAAATCGCTTTATTCGCAATTTAAAATTGAATATTAAGATTCTTGGAAAGAAATATGGGCAAAAATTAAAGAATATGCAGATTGCTTTATCAAAACAGGATTTTGAAATTTTTCCCGATTCGATTGGAATTTGTGGCGAGAAATTAGAAAAAGATGAGTTTTATTGGGAGGTGAGAATTCATGAAGAGCACATTCAAAATACCAATATTGCGATAAATCGTGAGAATGATTATGCGATTGTGATTTTGAATGAAAATTTGACGAATGAATTGGTTTTAGAAGGAATTATGCGAGATATAGTTCGTTCTATTCAGGATGCGAGAAAGAAAACTTTGAATATTGCGGATAGAATCGAGCTTCATATTTTCAGCGAATATGATGAAATCATCAAAGCTTGTGAGAAATGCAAGGATTATATTGAAAAAGAAACGCTAGTGAAAGATGGCGCATTTTTTATTCAAAAAATTGAAAATGATTTCGATTTGACGAAATATGAAGAGAATTTGGTGGCGAAAGATATGGTGATTTTTGGCTATGAAGTTGAGAACGCAATGACAAAAAAGAATTTATTTTTAAAATTAAGCTACAAGAGAATTTAAATCAAATGCGGTGAGTTTTGATTCGTTGTTTGATTGGGTTGTTTCAATGTATTAATAATTGTAATACGCATTCGGCATCTTGTTTATCTTTAATACTTTAAGAAGCTCATTACAGATGAGCTATTATAAGAGGCGTAAATCTTACTAAGAAATTAAGATGAGTGTACATCTTGTGCGATTTGTTTTTTATTATCGGTTAAGGAAGTAATTTTATCAACAATAAATTCATATGATCTATAACCAAATTTAATTGTATCACAAACTATAAATGCCGATAGAAGGAATGGAGAAAGAAGCGTACAAGCCATTCCAGTCAAAGCAATAGCACGCCTATCATTCCAAGAGACCTCTTTTTCAAAAAACATAAGATTCGTTAAGAATATTGGGGTCAAAAGAAACTCTCCTGCCCAAGAACCCCCCATAAGTTTTAAAAGTTTTAGGTCTATATTATGTATCATATTACGTATCTTATCTCGCATATTTTAATAGTACACTGATATGAAAATGTATTTTACTCGTAAAATATTCATCAATCAAGTAAAGAACAAAACAATTGCTCTTTCTCAGTCATATTGATTCTAGGCATTAAAAAGGTTGTTATATGAAGAGACTGTCTGCAGTCTTTAAATTCCCGCTCATTCATATTAAACTTATTCAATTTATTAAATAATATAAAAAGAACGATATTTGATTCAGATTTAACGGATACTGAGTGGGAATTGATAAAAGATCTCATTCCAGCTGAATATAATATAAAAATAGATAGAAGATTGTTGATGAATGCTGTTTTTTATATGAGAATCCCTTGAATGGGGTTGGCTGATGCATACCTTCGGTTAGCACAAGAGATTCTAGGAAAATTTATAACTTTCCGCTAAAGAATCTAAAAACAGTGAACTCCTAGAGGCAATTACCTAAGGATTTTCCGAATTGGAAGACCGTCTATTCTTTTTTCATGAGAATACAGAGAAGAAATATATGGGAGAAGATTATGAATACAATAGTTATGAAGTCTAGAGAAAACATCATTAATCTAGATGAATCATATATAGTTGTCGATCAGTATATAAAAATATATTAAACCCATTGCGTTTGTTTTGTACTTAAAATTCAGCAACCATGCGAAAATAAATCGTGTTTAAATCGCTTTACAGAAGGAAATCGAAGTGAGTTTGAAGTTTTATCATCGTCCGAAAATCGATAAAAATATTGAATTTTGAATGTCTAAAAGAAATGCAATGGGTTTTATGTAAAACAAAAGAGGGAAATGTTCCATGTGGAACAATTTAAAAATCGAAAATATCAAATATCAGTATGTAAAACAAAAGAGGGAAATGTTCCATGTGGAACAA
>CAIPFW010000072.1 GCA_903864455.1 uncultured Anaplasmataceae bacterium
ACTTGATGGTGTAAATATTTATTCTATGAGTTGTGTGCGTTTAATAATTCATCTTGATAATTCAACAAAAAAACATATATAATTCAATATATAAATTATTTAAATTTCGAAAATGACAAAAGATAAAAAAAAATGGGGCGATATTTTTGGGAAATCTAAAAATGGAGAAAATAATGAGTCAAATGAGATGCAAAATAATGAAAGTTCGAATGATAATCAGGAAAGCGATTCGAATGATAATGTAAGCAATGATCAGGTATTAGATTTAGAGAAAGTCATTTTGGAAGCTAAGGAAAAAGAAAAAAAGCTTTTGTATATTTTAGCGGAAAAAGAAAATCAAATCAACTTATTGAGGCAGGATATAATTTTTGAAAAAGAATCATTCGCTATTAAATTTATAAAATCGATTTCAAAAGAGCTAGACGATTTATTTAGAATAATGAATGCTTTGACTGAGAAGCACAAAGATGACACGATGATTCAAGCTTTGAAAGTCAATTGTGATAAATTTATTGGAGCGCTTGGAAAGATGAATGTAAGCGTGATTTTACCAAAAATAGGCGATGATTTTGACAGTAATTTGCATAATGCA
Source organism: uncultured Anaplasmataceae bacterium (assembly GCA_903864455.1). Taxonomy (GTDB): domain Bacteria; phylum Pseudomonadota; class Alphaproteobacteria; order Rickettsiales; family CAIPFW01; genus CAIPFW01. The sequence goes on from CAIPFW010000072.1 coordinate 593, forward strand.
ATCACTCAAATCGAAGATAAGAATTTAGAAGATGGGAAGATAGCGCAAGTTGCATCGGCTTGCTATCTTTTGGGGGATAAAGTGATTTCTCATGCTATGGTTATCGTTGTTAATAATAATCAATAATTAGTTGTTTAGCTAAGTAATTTTTATCAAAAGACTTTGTGTTGCAAGAAAAATGAATTATTATAAATAATAATTCAAATCATTTTTCTATGATAAATTACACTTTAAAGTTGCATGATGATTCACATCCATTTATTTTAAACCTCAATAATAACTTACAAGATTCTGAAAAAAAAATAAGTTTGAGGCAGCAAATCATCGATCAAATCGTTCGAAGCAGTAATGATCAAGTCAATTCTTTCAAATATCTGCCAGCAAGTTTGAAAGGATGTGCAGTGCTGACGTTTTTTTTAAATTCGTTTTTTTCAAATAATGTAATTAATTTATCTCTAAAAGAAAAAAGGCTTCTTGATTTTTCTTTGTTGAGAGGATTTGGCGGGCTTCATAATCAGGGTGGTTTATTTCATGATTTGGTCAATTTTTTTCCATATATCGGTCAATTGAAAAAAGACTGGGTCGATGATAATCCAACAAGAATACCGACTATGATATTTGGAGTCCTGACCACAATTTGCTTGATATACCCAGCAATTCTTTATTTAAGTGATGATTTTTTAAAAAAAGCAGAATATTACGAGAAATACGCCAATACAATAAAAAGTCTTGCAATGATATTTCAAGGTTTTTTTTTAACTTTAACAGCTGTGCTTTTTGGAATGGCATTAAATTATTTTGTGAATTTAATTTTAAAAAAAACGCTTGAAAAAAATGAATATGATTCGATGAAAGATCAAGCAAAATATTCAAAAACAACAAGAAAAGAAATTACTGTCAGATGCTTTTTAGCATTAATAGGAATTGGAGTGAGTGCGTTGATGCCATATTTGAAGCCAAAAATTTTAGAGCAAATTTCGACTTTGAATCCACTCTATCCATATGTTTCATTTTTATTGACTGGGATTGGTATATTGCTTGGTATTCAGTGTCTTTCAATTCGAATTTTAGTACCGACGTTTAAAAAGATGCTTCTTAAGCATGCAAGAAAAAATGAAGGGTGTGGAGGTAGAGAGAAAACAAAAATTTGTTGCATCTCTCTTGCATTTTATGCTATTACAATCGCACTTTTTGCACTCACTGCTTATCTTGATAAATCTCCACTATTTTCAAATTTAATTTTGAATAATTTGACTCTTGCATCTTTTACTGGCATTGCAATTATATTTAATATTTTGGCATGCCAATTTATTTTTATGGCTACAATGCTTTTAGTCGATTCTCGAGAGTTAACAACAGATTTATTATCTGGAGAGAATAAAAAACAAAAAAAAGCCGAGAAGGTTATCTTAAATAATAAAATTATCGGTGGTTTTTTGCTCGGTACGGCAACTTTATTTATTTGTGCTATTGGGTTTATTTTGATTTATTCCAAAGTAAAAGATTTGAAATATTTGGATAAAATTTTTCTTCGACCGTACCTAGCAATATCTCTTTCAATTTTATTATCAGTAATGGTTTTTATAGGAATGGCGTTATACGGAAAGAGTTCAATTATTGAATACAATGTTTATTTGATAAATAAAGCAGGAGGGGTTGAAGGTATTGAGCGAGATATCAATAATATTGTGAATCACAATAGCAACAATATAAACGCTTTAAAATCAAAAAATGAGAAATCAAAAGCTGAGATTAATAATATCTCAGAATCAGAAAACACACAAGCGAAGGACGAAAGTGAAAACTCAGATAATAAAGAATCAAAAGAAGAAAAGCAATTAATTCATCCAAGCCAGTTAATTTATAATCTCACCGGTTATCAATTAGCAATAAATTTACCTTGATTGTAAAATAAATTAAAAAAATCTTTTACTCTCGATTTTTTTGCAAAATATTTGAAAATTTTTCTCAATTTCTTATTGACTTATTAATAAAAGCACTATATTATTGAGAATATATTCTTTTTAGCGCCCGTAGCTCAGGGGATAGAGCAACAGCCTTCTAAGCTGTGGGTCATAGGTTCGATTCCTATCGGGCGCACCATTATAAATATCGATTTCATTCTATGCAATCAAAAAAAAATTTTTTCCTGATTAGCTTTATGTGAAAAAAATATAATAATTTCGTTATAAGAATCAAATGTTAATGTTGATTTGTAATCTTTTATATATAAAAGAAAATCAAAGAATGCTTTTCATGAGGTTGAAATAAATTTTTTATTGATATGGTAAATTAGATGAATTTTGATAGCAAATTAAATAATATGTATGATGTTTTTGTCATTTCTAATGACGATAAGCTAATCGAAACTTTAGCAAATATTGAAGATAAAAGTATTGCGGTAACGCAAAAAAAATCATTTGATGCTCAAGAGATTTTTATAAACGTAGAGATGGGGTCACTGGACGCTTTGATTTTTGATTTAGATAGTTTTGGAAATGAAGTTCTAAACGACATCATTATAAATATAAAAAATACACCAAAGTTACAGCAACTACCTTTGATTGTATTGAGTAGCGATGGAGATATTGATAAAAGAATACAAATTCTGAATCAAGGAATCGATGATTTTATTGAAAAGCCAATCATATTAGACGAATTTTTAGCTAGAATTCATAACCTTCTCAGAAGGTGCAAAAAATTCACAAATGAAAAAATTATCCTAGTTGATGGTATAAAGATCAACGTTCTCACTAGAAAAGTGGAGATTAATGGTAAGCAAATCAAAATTAGCGCCAAAGAGTTTGGAATTTTACAATTGTTAGCTGAGAATTTTAACAAAATTTTTTCTCGAAAAGACATATTAAATATAGTTTGGAATCATTCTTTCGTGGACAGTGTGAACGAAAGAACAGTCGATGTACACATCAACAGACTGCGAATCGCTCTTGGAAAGAATGCAAATGGTGATTCTTATATTCGAACTGTTCGAGGAGAAGGATATAGTTTGCATATAGAGGCCTATGAAAAAAATCATGGTCAATTTTTAAATAAGAATTATTATTACGCTGATCGTTTGTCTTTTGGATTTCAAGATTATTTAAGTGAGTTACCCAACGGCTAAAGAGGAAAAATCTTTAGATTTCGGTTGGGCTTCTTGGTTCACAGCTCCTAGCAACCTA
>CAIPFW010000073.1 GCA_903864455.1 uncultured Anaplasmataceae bacterium
CTATAATGATTATGCTGAAGAGATTGAGGTGAAGACTGGTTCTAAATAATAATTTTATTTTAACATATTTTTTTTATAAAAAGAAAGTTTTTATTTATTAGGCATCTTGCCTATCTTATAACTTACACATATATTAAATCATTAATGCCATTCAATCAAATAAGTTTAATCTCAATCCCTAAATAACAATTGACATACCAATCACAGTTTTATACAGAAGCTGTCTGTAATTTTATCTCGCTAATCTCCTCAACAAAGTCATACTATGAGTCATATAAATAAAACTCTTTTTTGAGGAGATTGAATATTCGCGATCTTTACTTAATCTACGATATATGTTGAACCAAGAAAATGTTCTTTCGACAACCTATTCACAGCATTTTTTAATTTCACCGCTTATTTTTACGATTTCTCCTGAAGTCTTTCTTACATAATGAGTGAATATACCTCTATACCCTTTATCAACGTAAATGATTCTTTTTTTAAATTTTGTAACTTTCTTTCATTAAACCCATTGCATTTCCCCTTAAATAAAAAATCCCATCAAACCATCATATTTGTTTCTCAAGAATTACTTTTAAGAAGATTTCACACTTGGTTTTATATTCTGTTTCGCAAATAAATACATTAAAATCGCTTCAAGAAAAAATCCATTCATCTGATGAATTACAGCGAAATAATTTATATATAAAAACTCCTGAGGTAAAAAAATTACTAAAACCCCTAAAATAATCTGAATGATTAAAAATAAAAATAACGATAAAATTGCTTTTATATTTTTTTTAAAATAAAAAAAAGAAATATAAATGATTGAAAAAAATAAAATAAATGCAATTAATTTATGAAAATAAAAAAATGGTATCTCACTTTGAAAAGCAATCGTTTGAGTAAAGGAAAAATTACAAATATCATGTGAATTTTGATAGCAAAAATTCATTATACGAATTCCTGCTGTCAATCCACCAAAAAATATTTGCATTGGCAGCACGATAAAAGTTACAAAAAATAAAAATTTATTTTTTTTAATTGCAAGAAATATAGAATCTAGATAATTAAAAAAAACTTTTAAGAATTGAATAAAAATAGAAGAAAAAATCAACAAAGCGAAGCATAAATGAAATGCAAGCCAATATTCATTCACGGATGTTCGACCAACTAAGCCACTTTTAACCATGAGCCAACCTATCAATCCTTGAATTCCAATGAGAGAAAAAATACAAATCATTTGGAAAAAAAACTTTTTTTCTATTTTTTTGAACGCAAAAAATAAAAATAATGGAATCATGCAAACAAAAAAAATCACCCTTCCAATTAATCGATGAAAATACTCTAAAAAATAAATTTTTTTAAAATCACTGAGAGTCATTTGATTGTTGATGAATTGAAATTCAGGAATGTGCTTATATTTTTCGAATTCGATGTTCCAGTTTTTTTCATCAAATGGCGGAATCATGCCAACAATTGGCTTCCATTCTGTGATTGATAATCCAGAGTGAGTGATTCGAGTAGTGCCTCCAATTCCAACTATACAAAATATTAAAATTACGCAAAGAAATAGCCATAAAGAGATTTGATTTTTGTTTTTCATTTTTAAATTTTCTTTTCTTCTTATTTTAAATGAATTGAGCATCAATACAAAGAAAATTAAAATATATTGCATTTTATGAAGACGCCTTCAGTCTTTCAATTCCCGCTGATTTGTATTAAACTTATTCTCACTCATTTAATTATGATGAAAAAAATGACGTATAATCCAGATCTTACAGATAGTCAGTGGGAATTGATAAAGAATCTCATTCCAATTGCATCAAATATCAAAATAAGCAGAAGATTGTTAGCGAATGCAGTGTTTTATCTAATGAAAAACGGATGTC
>CAIPFW010000074.1 GCA_903864455.1 uncultured Anaplasmataceae bacterium
ACTCCCGGTCACGTTGATTTTACTGTTGAAGTTGAGAGATCTCTGCGCGTTTTAGACGGAGCTGTTGCGGTTTTTGATGGTTCGAATGGTGTTGAACCTCAAACTGAAACTGTGTGGCGTCAAGCTGATAAGTATGGAGTGCCGAGAATTTGTTTTATCAATAAAATGGATAAGCTTGGAGCTGATTTCAACATGTGTATTACAAGCATAGTTGATCGTTTAGGGGTGATTCCTGTGCCGATTCAACTACCAATCGGTCAATCATCGGATTTCAAGGGAGTCATAGATCTTATTGATATGAAAGCCATTTATTGGAGCGGTGACGAAGATGATACACAATATGAAAGCGAAGATATAGAGCATGCAATTTTTTCTGAACTGACCTCAGGGGATCATGAAGAAATGATAGTGAAGACTATATCAAGGGGTTTAGCGATTCAGGCTCAAAAAGCGAGAGAAAAAATCATTGAGATTTTAGCCGATCATGATGATGAGATTGCTGAATTGTATCTTGAGGGCGATTTAAAAAAAATTACTCCCGAGATGTTAAAGCGTGCGATTCGCTTCGGAACAATTCATTTGAAATTTTTCCCAGTTTTGTGTGGAACGGCCTTTAAGCACAAGGGTGTGACGAAATTACTTGATGCGGTTGTTGAATATTTGCCATCTCCAGTTGATTTGCCAGATTTGACTGGATATTCATTGAATGAATTCGATGAAAATGATGAAATGAAGCCAATTACACGCAAAAGAACGAAGGATGAGCCTTTTTCTGCTTTAGCTTTTAAAGTTGTAAGTGACCCTCATGGAACATTGACTTTTGCAAGAATTTATTCTGGTAAAATTGAAGCTGGGACGACGGTTTTAAATAGTAGCACTGGAAAAAAAGAAAGAATTGGTCGTATCGTTCTTATGCATGCCAATAAAAAAGAAGATATAAAAGAGGCTTCCGCTGGTGAAATCGTTGCGTTTATTGGGCTAAAAAATACCTCAACTGGCGATACTTTATGCGATGAAGATAAAAATACTGGGATTTTATTGGAGAAAATGGATTTTCCAGTTCCTGTGATTTCCGTTGCGATTGAGCCGAAAGAGACGAAAGATAGGGATAAAATGTCTATTGGATTGAGTAAATTGGCTTCAGAAGATCCTTCATTGCATGTCTCGCATGATGAAGAATCTGGTCAAACTATTATTGCAGGTATGGGTGAATTGCATCTTGAGATTGTAATTGATAGATTGAAGCGTGAGCATAAAGCTGAAGTGAAGCAAGGTGCGCCTCAAGTTGCTTATCGTGAAACAATCGATGATAGTGCTGAGCTTGATCTTGGTTATCAACATAAAAAGCAAAGTGGTGGTGCAGGGCAGTTTGCGAGCATGAAAGCCAAGATGAGAAAGAATAAAGATGGAAACGATCTGAAATTTGTAAATAAGATTGTCGGGGGCTCTATTCCAAAAGAATATATACCCGGGGTCGAAAAAGGATTGCAAGATTCGATGAAATCTGGTGCGATAGCTGGTTATCCAGTTGTTGGAATTGAGGTTGAGTTGTATGATGGGTCTTATCACGATGTGGATTCGAGTGTTTTAGCGTTTGAAATAGCGGCACGTCATTGGTTTACGGAGGCGATGACGAAATTAAAAGAGCAGAAGAAGTTCTTTTTAATGGAGCCGATAATGAAAGTTGAGGTGATGAGCCCAGTTGAATATCAGGGCGTGATTGCTGGAACTTTAAGTGGAAAAAGAGGTCAAATTACAGATACAGAAGCGAAAACTGGGAATTCTGTGGTGATAAAAGCTGATGTGCCGTTGGCTGAGATGTTCGGATATATACAAACTCTGAGAGGCATGACTCAGGGTAGAGCTACATTCTCTATGCATTTTGGATACTATGAGAAAGTGCCGACAAATATACAAGAGAGTTTGACAAAGGTGAATGCAGAATCGAAATCTTAAAAAAATCTAATTGTATTTATTGCGATTAATGGTAAAATTATATTTTTTGGGAGTATAGTTCAATGGTAGAACGTCGGTCTCCAAAACCGGATGTTGTGGGTTCGAGTCCTGTTGCTCCTGCATTTTTGGTTTATATATGATTTTACGTTATTTGCAAGAAGTCAAAGACGAGTTTTTTAGAATAAAATGGATTTCATTGAAGGAAGTTTTTTCCGTGTCATTTGTCGTTTTTTTTGTTATAATGATTTTTTCTTTTATATTTTTGGTTTTTGATTTAACATCTATAGAGATTGTGAAAAATATGTTTAAGTAATTATTTTATTATTAAATAGAAAATGTTGGATAAAGAGATTGCTTCTGCTTGGTATTTAATACAAACATTCCCGGGTAAGGAAAGTCTAGCAGCTGATTTTATACGAAAAAACGCTGAAGAGTTTGGTTGTGCTGGTGATATTGAGGAGTTTTTTATACCGGAGTCGTCAAAACGTAATGATAAAGATGATCTCAATTTGCAATCTGTGATGATGGGGTATTTTGCGTTAAAAATGAAATTAACTCCAGCAATAAGAAAAATGATTGATAAAATTCAGGCTTCTAAGTTTACTTTAACTAAACAGAAGAGAAAAGAAGATGGAACTTTGGTGAAGTCGAGAAGTAATATTAATCATCGAATCACGTTTTTTACTGAAAAGAAGATGACGGAATCTGATTTGAAGAGGATGGTTGATAGTTCTGATATTTATCATGATATAAAGCATGTTTTTCGAGTTGGAGAGAGGATTATTGTTACAGAGGAGTCGCTAAAAAATTTGTGTGGAGTTGTAACGAAAATTCATGCTAATAATAAGATTTCAGCTGATGTGGAAATATTTGGGCGGAAGGTTTCGATAGAGTTTGATTCATCAAAAATTAAAAAAGAAGAATAACTAAATTGGTATGATATGAATGTTGTATTAAAATATTTTACAAAAGTCGGTGCTCATAATGTAAAATTTATGATAGAGCCGAACAAAGCAGTTCCTGGGTCTTCAATTGCGACTTTAGGGCAAAAGCAAGTGAACATGAAGCAGTTCTGCGATGCTTACAACAAGGCTAGCCTTGAATTTCTTGAGAATACAAAAAAGAAGCATCAATCAGCGAAGATTTTTTCTATGGTAAAGAACGAGGATTTATTGAAATCGAATCTTTTTATAAAGATGAGGATTTATGATGCAAAAAATTGGGAGTTGCGTTTGAAAAATACATCAGTATCTAATTTAATTAAGTTGGTAATTAAATTAGATAAAGGCTGTGCTACTCCTGGTAAATCAACTGTTTCTTCAATAAAAAAATCTGATTTGATTGAGATTGCGAGATTTAAAATGGCTGAAATGAACGCAAGATCATTGGAAGCAGCTGTGAAAATTGCATCTGGAACGGCGTATTCTATGGGCGTTTCGATTATAAATGATGTAAGTGAAATTATTTAAAATTTATGGGTAGTATTATGAGTGAAGCTGTCGTTATGACAAACCTAAATCAGAGGTCTGTAAAAGATTTGATAGATTTGGTTTTGGAGGGGGCAAAAGAAAAGCAAAGAAAGTTCGTTGAGTCTTTTGAAGTTACTATTAATTGTAATTTAGGAAAAGATGAGGCTTTACGAGGTTCTTGTTTGGTGCCAAATAAACTTGATAAGAATTTAAAAGTTGCTGTATTTCTTGCAGATGATAATGTTGCAAAAAAAGATGCAGTTTTGAGCGCAGGTGCAGATAGAGTTGGCTTGCAGGATTTGATTTCTGAGATTAAATCTGGGAAAGTTGAGTATGATTTATATTTCGCTCAACCTTCTTTGATATCGCAACTTAAGGAAATCGCTCAATCGCTTGGTGCTAAAGGTAAGATGCCGAATGCAAAAGTTGGAACTTTGACAGATAATATTGAATCCGTGATTGGTGACATGAAAAGCAAAGCGGTGTTTTTTAGATCTGGAAAAACTGGCTTGGTTCAAGCGAGAATTGGAACTGTTGGCATGTCAAGCGACCAAATTTTAGAGAATTTGACTTTTTTTGTGAAGCATATTTTTGGACAAAATAAAAATCCTAGCTCAAACAAGAATTATATAAAATCTATTTATATAAAGTCGAGTATGGGCAAGGTTCATAAAATTGAAAACTTATCTGAATTAGTGGGTTAATATGGTTACTAGGTTAGAAAAAGAAAAAAAATTGAATGAGTTAGTCGATTGTCTGAGTTCTTATCAATCTGTGATTGTTATTAACTATCTTCAATTTCCAAACGAGCAGATTGAACGTTTTAGAGATGAGTTTTTTTCCTTTGGTGGAAATAAAATCATAGTCGCGAAAAATAATTTAGTTTCAATCGCTACAAAAAATACTTTAAATGAGAATGATGTTGCTTTGAGTAAGCAAAAACTTACAAGCTCAAATTTGTTTGTTTTTTCGAACGATATATTTGCAACAATTCGTAATTTAAATGGTTTTATAAAAAGTTTAAAACAATACCCAAAAACTAAAATATCGATTTCTTGCGGAATTTTGGATAATGGGTTTTTAGATGAGAAAAAAATCAAAATGTTCGCTGAAATACCTTCGATTGAAAGTATTTATGTGAATTTAATCAGTATTTTATCTTCACCATTGCAAAATTTAATTAAAATTTGTAATGCACCAATGGTTGATTTGTGTAAAGTACTTGATTATAAGATTAATAAATGTTAGAATTTTCCTGTTTGTATATATAATTTTATTATAGAGGTTTAATATGGTACAAAATCTTGTTGAAATGATTCAAAACTTAAAAGTTTCTGAGCTCGTGAGTTTGAATGAAGAGCTAATGACTGCTTTTGGAATTGATAAATCAATGCTATCTGCAGCTCCAGCAGCAGCTCCAGTAGCGGCTTCTTCTTCTGATGCTCCTGCGGCAGCTGAAAAAACTGCCTTTGATGTGAAATTAAAAGGAATTGGCGGTGCGAAATTAGCGGTGATTAAAGTTGTTAAAGAGAAGCTAGGAAACAGTTTGGCTGAAGCGAAAGCTTTGGTTGAATCTTGTGCTGATGGAAAAATGGCTGTAATTAAAGGTGGTTTGTCTAAAGATGAAGCTGAGGCTTTGAAAAAAGATCTATGTGACGCTGGTGCTGATGCTCTTTGCGAATAATCACTCGGCTCTTTTTATCTTTTGATTTTTCTTTTTACTTCTTATGATTTTTAAATTTAATAGTATTCTATTTAATGTTATGAAAAGTGAACTTGATTGCTCACAAAATGAGTACTCTGTTTGCGATTCTTTGTTTAATGATATTAAACTTGGTGCTGATTTTGCATACAATGATGGTGTGAAATTGTCATCTATGATTGAAAATCAAAAGCAATCTTACATGAATTTTCTTCGTGGAATTAGCTCTTTATTTGAAAATTATTTTCCAATTTCAAATCATAACAATACTCTTAAATTAGAATTTTTAGATTATATGATTGAAAAATCTAAAATGACTGAGGATATTTGTATAGATTATTCGATTACTTCATCAGTTCTTTTGAAGGTGAAGCTTCGATTAACTATCAGTGAAGAGGTTGTTGGTGAGGATGAGAAAGTTAATTTAATAGTAAAGGAAGTAAAGGAGCAGTGGATTTTTTTCGCCGATGTTCCATTGATGAGTAACGATAGTTCGTTTTTGATTAATGGATGTAAGTACGTTGTGATTTCACAAATGCACAGATCTCCTGGTGTGTTTTTTGATCATGATAGCGGGAAAAATCATAGCAATGGTAAGTATTTATATTCTGCATCTTTGATTCCATCGAGGGGTTCATGGTTAGACTTAGAGTTTGACCCGAAAGATGTAATTTACTTCAGAGTTGACAAGAAGCGGAAAATCCCTGTGCCAACTCTACTTAGAGCTTGTGGTTTGTCGAAAAAAGAAATTTTAGATAATTTCTATAAAGAATTTAGCTGTAATTTAAGTTACGCTGCTGGGCTTTTCGGTGAAAATGAAGCGAATGATTATATAATTTTAAATTTTAATGAGTCTGTTTTCTCTGAAACAAAATTAAATTTCGATCTTTTGAATACAAAAAATTCAGACGATGTATTGCTTTCAACGGGTTTGCGTTTCGATAAACGGCAAATGAAAAAAGCGAAAGAGTATTTAAATGAGAATGGAGACGGGCAGTTTTTAGTTAAGATTGACAAAATTAACGGAATGGCATTGTCACGTGATGTTCTTGTTGGTGAAATAAAAGTAGCTTCTTGTGGAGATGCAGTTACATATGAAATTTTAAACAGATGTAAATCGCTCGGAGTGAATGAACTGCATTTCTATTTAATTGATTACTATCAATACAATCCTTATATTTTGGATAGTGTTCGAATCGATAAAAATACTTCAACTGAGAGGGCATTGATTGAAATTTGTCGAATTTTCCGTGGAAGTGATACGAATATAGATTTTGGTGTTGCGAGCGATATATTTAAAAATATATTTTTTCTCCCTGAGAAATATGATTTATCAATTGTAGGTAGAATAAAATTAAATGATAAGCTTGGATTTGATAAAAATGATGAAAGTACAGTTTTAAGTACAGGTGATATCATAGGAATCATTAAGGAGTTAATAAAAGTAAAGGACGGCTTTTCGGAAATAGATGATATTGATCATTTAAGTAACAGAAGGGTGAGGTCAATTGGTGAGTTGGTTGAGAATCAGGTAAAATCAGCATTGGTGAAATTAGTAAAAAATGCTGTCGACAAGATATCTTCATCTGAGATTGAAGGTTTAACACCATATGATTTGGTTTATTCGAAGTTTGTTTCTTCAGCGATTCGTGAGTTTTTTACTTTATCGCAATTTTCTCAGTTTATGGATCAGACAAATCCACTCTCTGAAATAGCTCACAAAAGACGTATTTCAGCGCTAGGTATAGGTGGATTGAATAGGGATAGAGCTGGGTTTGAGGTTCGTGACGTTCATTTTACTCATTATGGTCGCATATGTCCGATTGAGACACCAGAAGGCGCAAACATTGGTTTGATTAATAGCTTGGCCGTTTACTCCAAAATAGATGAGCATGGCTTCATCAGAACTCCGTATAGACGTGTTGAAAAAGGAGTTGTGACGGATAAAGTTGATTATTTGGTTGCTTCCGAGGAATTTGGTAAAAATATTGCCGAAATAAATTCGCAAATAGATCATGAAAAAAGATTGATAGGTGATAAAGTAAATTGCCGATGCTATGGTGAGTTCGTAGCGGTGGCGGCAGAGGATGTAAATTATATAGATATTTCTTCGAAGCAAATAGTGTCTGTAGCTACATCTTTGATTCCATTTTTGGATAATGATGAGGCGGGAAGGGCGTTGATGGGTGCAAATATGCAACGACAAGCAGTTCCTTTGTTAAAGCCAAGATCTCCAATTGTTGGAACTGGGATGGAGGGGGTCACAGCTTTTAATTCTGGGACGACTTTAATTTCAAGAAAAGATGGTGTTGTGCGATACGTTGACGCAAAAACTATAATCATTGAATACGATGAATCCGAAGAGGACGATAGCTTTGATGACAGTGGTTTGTTATTGCAGAAGATTGAAGTTTTTCATTTGAAAAAGAATAGAAAATCAAACTTTAATACATGTATCAATCAAAATCCAACTGTGAAATTGAATCAAAGAGTATCAAAAGGTCAGATGATATCTGATGGATTTGCAACTAAAGATGGAAAACTGGCTTTAGGAGATAATATATTGGTAGCATTTTTATCTTGGAATGGATATAATTTTGAAGATTCGATTATAATTTCTGAGCGCATTATACGTGAAGATGTTTTCACTTCAGTTCATTTGGAGGAGTTTGAATGCGTAGTTCGTGATACACGATTAGGTGAAGAAAGAATTACAAGAGATATTCAAAATGTTTCCGAAGACGTTTTAGCAAAATTAGATGAAAACGGATTGATATCTATTGGAACCGAAATTCGCCCTGGAGATATTTTAGTTGGAAAAGTGATGCCGAAGGGTGACGTGAGCACAACGCCTGAAGAAAAATTATTGAGAGCAGTTTTTGGTGAGAGCACTATCGACGTTGCCGATGCTTCGCTTTATGTTCCACCAGGGGTTACAGGTGTAGTTGCGGACATCAAGATTCTATCAAGACGTGGATTGCAAAAGGATTATATTTCCACAATGAATGATAGAAAAGTTATAGATTCTATTTTGGCTGAGATGGCTACGATGAAGTCTATAGTATTTGGCAATCTTAAAAATGCTTTGTTGTCAAAGTATGAAGGGGTGAAGGTGAAATCTATCTCGAAAGCTTATGATAATTTGATTGGTCAAAAATTGACTAAGCAATTATTAGATGATATAAAAGATGAAGATCTGCAGTCAATTCTTTTAGAAAAAGTCAAAATTGATGAAATAAAGAAAGAATGTGCTTCGGCTCTGACTCAGATAGAGAAGAAATACATGGATATGATTAATGACGTGACGGAGGTATTTGGAGTGGAGTTGCCTCACGGAGTATTGAAGATTGTAAAAGTCATTATCGCAACGAAATCGAAATTACAACCTGGGGATAAAATGTCTGGTCGACACGGAAATAAAGGGGTTGTATCAATAGTTGCACCAATCGAGGATATGCCGTATCTAGAGGATGGAACGCCGATTGATATCGTTTTGAGTCCTCTTGGTATACCATCTCGTATGAACATTGGTCAGGTTCTTGAAGTTCATCTAGGACTGGCGATTTTCATGCTCAACAGAAAATTGAAAGATTTAATAAAGAAAAAAGGAGATGGTTGGGTAGAAAAAACGAAAAATCTATTGAATCAAATTTATCATAGGCAGCCTGAAGTAATAGCTCAAATCAAAACGATGAACGAAGATGAGCTCATTGAATTTGGAGATTTGCTGGATAAAAAAGTAAATGCGGTATCCATTCCTGTGTTTAGTGGGACAAAAGATGAGGAGATTTCAGATTTGCTGAAGTTAGCTGATTGCGATGTTTCCGGTCAATGCGATTTATACGATGGAATTTCTGGAGAAAAGATTCACCGAAAAGTAACGGTCGGCGTGATGTATTTGCTTAAATTACACCATTTAGTTGATAATAAAATACATGCACGGTCTATAGGGCCTTATAGCTTGGTAACTCAGCAACCATTAGGTGGTCGTTCGCATTTTGGTGGTCAAAGATTTGGGGAGATGGAGTGTTGGGCGCTTCAAGCATATGGGGCAGCTTATACATTGCAAGAAATGTTAACTGTGAAGTCTGATGACGTGATGGGGCGTGTCGCTATGTATGATGCGATCATTAAAGGTGAAAATATTACAAATTATGGAATCCCTGAGTCTTTCAATGTGATAGTAAAAGAGTTAATGGCTCTTTGTATTAATGTTGAGTTTGTTGATAGTAAATAGTTTTTGGTTCAAAAAATATGAATTTTCGTTCTTTTGCAAAAAATCCTTCATCTGTGAACTCATTTGACGGGATTAGAGTATCTTTAATTAGCCCAGAAGATATCGTAAAAAAATCTCATGGTGAAATTAGAAAGCCTGAAACGATAAATTATCGAACATTCAAGCCCGAAAAAGATGGCCTTTTTTGTCAAAAGATTTTTGGTCCAGTGAATAACAATGAGTGCGCTTGCGGAAAATATAAAAGAAATAATAAATACAGAGGCATTGTATGCGAAAAGTGTGGCGTAGAAGTTACTGATTCTTTCGTTCGTCGTTCTAGAATTGGTCATATTACCCTGGCTTGCCCTGTAGTGCATATATGGTTTTTGAAATCGATGCCATCACGAATTTCGATTTTACTTGATATGCAATTGCGTGAAATCGAGATGATTTTATACAATAATTTATACGTTGTGATTGAACCGGGAAAAACCGAATTGGAGAGAGGTGCTTTGGTCGAAGAAGACGAATACAATCAATTAGCCGAAGAGAACATAGGTTATGGATTTGTAGCAATGACGGGGGCAGATGCGATTCACAAGATGTTGAGTAGTATGGATTTGCGCGAATTAAGTGCAACATTGCGATTGGAATTAGCTGATACAAATTCAGAAATTAAAAAGAAAAAGATAGTAAGAAGATTGAGACTGGTTGAAGATTTCGTGGAATCAAAAAATAGACCTGAGTGGATGGTTGTGAATGTGATTCCTGTTTTACCACCGGATTTGAGACCGTTAGTGATGCTTGAAGCTGGTCGTTTTGCATCTTCAGATTTGAATGATTTATACAGAATGTTGATAAATCGTAACAATAGATTGAAAAAATTGATTGCATTATCCGCTCCAGAAATTATCATTCGAAATGAAAAAAGAATGTTGCAAGAGGCTGTGGATTCTTTCTTTGATAATAGTAGGAGGGGTAAGTCTGCAAAATCTACAGGAAAAAATAAGCGTTTGTTGAAATCATTAAGCGATGGTTTAAAAGGAAAGCAAGGGCGATTTAGACAAAATCTTTTGGGTAAAAGGGTTGATTATTCTGGTCGTTCTGTAATTGTTGTGGGTCCACACTTAAAATTACATCAGTGCGGATTGCCAAAAAAAATAGCTGTTGAGCTTTTCAAACCCTATCTATATAGATTAGTTGAGCTTTATGGAATGGCGCCGACTTTACGTGGTGCGAAGAGGTATATTGAGCAGGATGACAGACCGGAAATTGTTGATTTGCTGCAAGAGATTGTAAAAAATCACCCAGTTCTTTTGAATCGTGCTCCTACATTGCATAGATTAGGTATTCAAGCTTTTGAAATTGTTTTGATTGATGGAAAAGCGATACAGCTTCACCCCCTCACTTGTACGGCATTTAATGCAGATTTCGATGGCGATCAAATGGCGGTTCACGTCCCATTGTCGATAGAGGCTCAACTTGAGTGCTATATTTTGATGCTCTCAAGTCATAATTTACTAAGCCCATCAAATGGAAAACCTATAGTGATGCCAAGTAAAGATATGGTTTTGGGTTGCTATTATTTGACATTGATGGAAGAAGATGAGAATTTTGCAATCAATCATCACAATTATTCATCTATCACTGAAATTAATCATGCTGTTTTGAATGGAGCTATTTCATTGCATAAAAAAATTAATTTTAGAATCAAAGATTCGACAGGTGCGATTGAAGATTTCGTTACAACTCCAGGGCGTGTGATTTTATTTGATGCGTTGAAAGGAAAGGTGCCGTTCGCAATGGCGAATTTAGTTTTGAATAATAAAACTTTAGGCGAGCTCGTAAGTTATATATATAAAAATTGTAGCAAAAAAGATTCCGCTGAATGTGTGAACGAGATAAAAAGCATAGGTTTCAAATATTCGACGCTCTCTGGAATTTCGTGTAGTAAGAATGACATGGTTATTCCTATGGAAAAGACGGAATTAGTGAATAAATCTTTTAAAGAAGTTGAGCGTTTTGAGCAACAATTTCAAGATGGTTTGATTACTGCTGATGAAAAAAAGAATAAGATAATTGACTGTTGGACGAAATGTGGTGATTCAGTTTTCTCAGCGATGATGTCAGGAATTTCAAAGCCAGTCAACGATAACGGCACGATAAAAGATATGAGAGATTTGAACTCTATTTATATTATGGCGAATTCAGGTGCTCGTGGTTCTCCAGCTCAGATTAGGCAGTTTGCAGGTATGAGGGGCTTGATGTATAAGCCATCAGGGGAGATTATTGAGAGGCCAATTGTATCGAATTTTAGAGAAGGTTTAACAGTTTTTGAATACTTCATCTCAACTCATGGTGCAAGAAAAGGTTTGTCTGATACGGCATTAAAAACTGCAAATTCAGGTTATCTGACTCGTCGTCTTGTTGATGTAGCGATGGACTGTATAGTTTCTGAATACGATTGTGGTACGCAGGAGGGTATCACGATTTCATCTTTAGTTGAGGGGAATGAGGTTATAGATGAGTTTAGAGATGCGATAATTGGTAGAATTATAGCAGGTGATTTGATTCATCCAATAAATGGTGAGCTGATTTTAACTGATGGCTCAATGATAGATGAGTCAAATGTTGGAAAAATTTGTGAAATATTCGACAATGTAAAAATAAGATCTCCTATCACTTGCGGTCTTGACCACAATATTTGCGTGAAATGTTATGGCCGTGATTTAGCAACAGGATATATGGCAACGATTGGTGATGCGGTTGGAATTGTAGCTGCACAATCAATTGGTGAGCCGGGAACGCAGTTAACAATGAGAACGTTCCACGTTGGTGGTGCGGCGAGTGGTGGATCTGAGAGTTCATCGATTGAAGCGGCGGTTGACGGGGTGGTGAAATTATTGAATGTGAACGCTGTAATAAACGGTGAAGGTGATAGCATTGTGATTAGTAAGATAGCTGAGGTGATTATTTATGATGCAAATAAAAAAATGCGCGCTCGTCATAAAATACCTCATGGTTCGAAGATTTTTGTTGTCGATGGTCTGAATGTAGCGAAAGGAACGATGATTGCATCTTGGGATTCATATAGTTTACCAGTGATTGCTGATGTTGAAGGGTATATAAAATATCACGATTTGGAGATTGGCATATCTTATGATGAGGTGGTGGACGAGGTAACGCTTGTAACGAATAGAATTATAACCGACTGGAGACAAAAGGCTCGTAATAGCGATATAAAGCCAGCTTTATTGCTTTGTGATAAAAAAGGTGACCCATTGAGATTGCCAAATGGTATGACAGCGATTTATTATTTACCAGTTGGAACGGTTTTAAAAGTGCAAAACGGAGAGAAAGTTGCCGTTGGTGACGTGATATCTTCGATGCCTAAGGAATCATCAAAAGCTCGTGATATCACAGGTGGTTTGCCAAGAATTATTGAAATTTTTGAAGCTAGAAAGCCAAAAGACATGGCTGTTATCAGTGAAATTGATGGTAATATTGAGTTTGGAAAAGATTATAAGGCGAAAAGATTGATTCTCGTGCGTAACCCTGAAGACCCTGAGTTAGTGAGAGAATATTTTGTTCCAAAAGGACAGCATATGATTGTAAATGAGGGTGATTTTGTTAAAACGGGTGATTTGATTGTTGATGGTGCGTTGAACCCACATGATGTCTTGAACGTGATGGGGTTGGATGGTATCGCTCGATATATTATTAATGAAATTCAAAAAGTTTACCGCGCTCAGGGTGTAGTAATTAATAATAAGCATATTGAGATTATCTTAAAGCAGATGCTTCACAAAGTTGAAATTGTTGATCCAGGCGACAGTTTGTATCTTTATGGAGAGCAGATTGAGATGGCGAAATATAAAAAGCTTGTTGAGGATTATGCTGTTGAAGATAAAATTCCACCAAAAGTATTCCGTGTGTTGCAAGGGATTACAAGGTCGAGTCTTGATACAGAGTCGTTTATATCAGCTGCTTATTTCCAAGAGACGATACGAGTTTTGATAGATGCATCGATTCTTGGTAAAGTTGATAAACTTGATGGATTGAAGGAGAACGTGATAGTAGGGCGTTTGATACCTGCAGGAACGGGTCTTCACATGAGAAAAAAGAAAAGCATGGTAATGGCTGAGCTAGAGTCGAAAAGTGTTGAAGAGACGAAGATTCAAGATGGAATTATCATGCATGAAGATTTGCCGATTATCGAGAGCAATGAGATTGTTCATTTGGTTGACAATGCAAATCCAAATATAGAAAATAGTTTGAACGGCTAGAAATTTTATATTTCCGGATTCGTATTCGAACTTATTTAAAGTCAAACTCATCTTGATTTTTCTCAATGAAATGCTAAGATGAAGCAATATGTATAAAATTCTCGTATTGTGAAATTTTTTCAAATTGTTTTTTTTATTATTTTATTTTTTCAAATCAACGC
This sequence comes from uncultured Anaplasmataceae bacterium, assembly GCA_903864455.1. GTDB lineage: Bacteria > Pseudomonadota > Alphaproteobacteria > Rickettsiales > CAIPFW01 > CAIPFW01. The sequence goes on from CAIPFW010000074.1 coordinate 13,791, forward strand.
TCATGCGAATAATGTTTTTGAAAAAGATTTTCAAAATAATGATTATGAAAGTTTGATAACATGTAAATCTGATGAGCTTTTTAAAATCAAAAAGTTTATTTCTTTTGAAAATCGAGAAGTTTATCAAGAGCACACGATAGAGAATTTTGATAAAAAAATTGTGATTCTATATTTCTGGTCTACGATTTATCAATCTCTGGATGAAGAGCTAAAAGATATTAATAATTTAGCGATTTATTTGAAGGAGCAAAAAATAAATGATATCGTTATTTTACCAATATACACAACCTATGATGATAGACTGGCTCTTTTAGATCATCAAAGTCAGGATTTTAAAAATGAAATGCGAGACGCATATAATTTAATTAAAAATAAATACGATGAGTATGATATCAAGAATCTTACAGTAAATGCTGATGTGGATCAATATTTCAGCTCATTGAGAGGGGAGGGTGATAATTTTGATGATTGCGATTATGAAAATTTGACGAATTTGCAAGGTCATCGGGGTATTTTGCCTGCAATATTTATAATCGATAAGGATGGAAAGCAAGTTGGAAAATATTTGAAATCCTTGACGAACACGTCGAACGATTCGAAATGGAATTCAAAAGAAATGCATAGTTATTTGAGGTCTTTAAGGGGAAATAATTCATGATATTTACAATTTTTAAAAAGAAAGAAAAGCAGATTTTAGAGCAAGATGCAAGTCAGAATATTGAAAAAAAAACTTGGTTTCAGAAGTTAAAAGAGAGGCTTGGCTTGTCTTCACTTATATTTCATAAAATTTTTAACATTTTTTCTTCTTCTGGAGATATAAATTATGATGAATTCGAGACATTGCTTCTTGAAACGGATATGGATTACGATTTGACGAGAATGTTGATTGAAAAAGTGAAGGATTTATCGAAAACACAAAGTATCACTCAGAATGATGTCAAGGACTTGATGAAAAGTTTTATGATTGAGATTTTAGAATCGAATCATAAAGTTTTTGATTTGGATCAATATGCAAATGAAAAAAAAGTGATAATGTTTTGCGGAATCAATGGAAGTGGGAAGACAACTTCTATTGCAAAAATAGCTTCTCTTTATAAAAATAAATTCAAAACGCTAATGATATGTTGCGATACGTTCAGAGCTGCGGCAAGTGCACAGCTATCTTTTTGGGCGAAATCATTAGAAATAGATTTTTTTGATGGCGGGCTTTCTGAAAATCAAGATGGAAAAGTTCTGAGCCCATCAACTGTTGCGTATAAGGGGCTAGATTTGAATGAGAATAACGAATTATTTTTGATAGATACTTCTGGGCGATTGACGACAAATCAAAATCTCATGCAAGAGTTGAAGGCGATTGATAGAGTTTTGAAGAAAAAAAATGCCTCTTATCCACAAGAATCGATTTTAGTTTTGGATGGAACGATGGGGCAAAACCTTCACAATCAGGTTGAAGCCTTTAAAGAAGTGACAAATTTGACAGGGTTGATTGTCACGAAATTGGACGGAATATCTCGTGGTGGAATTATAGTTTCTTTGTCGCATAAGCACAAATTGCCTATATATTTCATCGGAATTGGCGAAAAAGAAAGCGATATAAATTTCTTCAGCTCAGAAGAATTTGTGAATGGATTATTGGATAGTTAGTGTGTAAGAGTGAGATTTTGAACTGCCACACCTTTATATTCGAAATGACCATCTGGATTTTTTTCCATATGGTTGTTCATTGCGATTAAGCTTGTCACTTTTATTTTATTTCTTCTCGCTAATAGCTGTTGACTCACCTCTTCTAAATCCTGTTCAGAGATGTTGATTTTCTTTCTTTCGTTAGAAGGCATGGCATTTTTTGTATATATGAATTCTAAAGTTTTGTTTGGATTTTCTTCGATGAATTGTGCTATCGATATCAAATCAGGAAATTCAATTAATTTTAAGCCTTCTACTATTTCAGGTTGTTTTATTAAACCCATCATATTTCCCCTTAAATAAA
>CAIPFW010000075.1 GCA_903864455.1 uncultured Anaplasmataceae bacterium
AATGAGTTTTTTTCATATTTTCTCGATAGATTTAACTATTACATAATATTTTTTCTTTTTTTCGCATCGCTCTTTGCTGTAACGATAAAAAAAGATCTGATTCATAAATTGATTGCACTGTCAATTTTTCAAACTTGTGCGATTTTTTTGTATTTGACGATAGGATTTAACAGCAGCGCGAAATATCCAATTCTCGACGAGGGGAAAAATAAAATTATCGTTTCAGATGATAGTGATATTATATACAATAATCCGCTTCCGCACGTCTTGATGTTGACTGCAATTGTTGTTGGTATTGCAACTTTTGCATTAGGTTTATCGATTATTTTGGCGATAGAGAAGGCTTATAATAAATCACTTTCTTGATATGATGAAGAAATTAGGTGTTATTCTTCAAAAATTTTTAAATATAAATATAAAAGTTGCATTTGGTTTTGAATTTGAATTCTATTTGACTGATAAATTTGATGTTCCTCTAAAAGATGCAGAAAATTTTATTGAAAAAATTCAACGCTTTTTCATCAATGAGAATTTTTTTGTTTACCTTGATAAAGAACAAGAGATTGGACAATTGGAGATTTGCTCTGTCGCAACTTTTGAAGTGATTGAAAATATTAAAAAGTGGTGCGTTGTTTTAGAAAAATTAAAATTGCATCTGCAAAAAGAGAATATTTTTCTCAACCAGAAAGCGAAACCATTTTTCAATAAAGCTGGTAATGGGCTTCACATCAATATCAGTCTTCACAATTCAGAAAATTTAGAAAATTTGTTCGGATTGAATGATGATTTTCGACATGATATAAAAAATGAATTGCTTGCATATTGCATCGGCGGCTTGTTGAAAAATATTGAGAAAAATATCGATAAATATCTTTTTGACGAATCGACGATATTGCGAATTCGAAATCCAGATAGAAATACGCCGATAAATTTTTCTTGGGGGCATAATAATCGGACGGCGATGATTCGAATTCCTGAATCTTTATCACATATGAAGAGAATAGAGAATCGTTTGCCATCTTCTGAGAATGATTTAAACGAGGTAGTTTTTTTAACTTTAAATGGCATCCTTGAAGGAATAGAAAATAAAATTTCACCACCTCAATGTCTTTATGGTCTGGCTTTCGACAGTCAATATAATTTAAAAAGCGTTCTGTGATTTGTTAAAAATTAAAATCTCTCTAAATATCCACCAACCATATTTTGTACCACGAGAGGTAAAGTTGCGAGTAAAGTCAATGAGAGCGAAGGTTTGTTGCTTGGTGATGATGACTTTAAAAGAGTTGAAGACTTTTCGCTATCAAAAAAATCCCTAATATGCTGAATGTTCGAATTCATTCCATCTATTGATGACAGCTTTTTCATAAAATCTTGAAAATCTGAGATTTTTTTAGAATTTTTAAATAAATTTTGAATTGCATTCTGAGATTTCTTTTCTTTTATTTCTATGGAATATGAGCAATGTTCCTGAATGCTATAATGATCGTACGACTTTTGTACGAAAACATCGAGTTGGTTATTCTGTATTTTAAATGTTACGCTATATATAGTATCTTCCGATTGTGTGTAAACCGAATGTCCTTGTTTATGGCAGAATGTAATTGCATGCTTATCGATCGTTTCTAATGGTAATTTGCAGCGCCTATATAAAGTGACATGCGTTGTCTGAATATTTAGTGCTTGATGGATGATTGGATTGCCTGAATTTTTATTTTTTGAGTAATATTCATTCGTTAGATCTCTGCAGAGTGTTTGTATATCATTGCATTTGAGTATCCATGGAGCATCTGAATTGCCGATTGTTGCACAATTGCCATTCCCTGAAGTTAATGACTGAATATTATTTGTATAAACTGTATTTCTACTGCAAGCTTCAATTCCTTTCGTAATCAATAATAATGGAATTATAAAGTTTTGATATATGTAAGGTAGGCTCCAATATTTCATAATATTAATACAAAATAAATACTTTATTTAAAGTTTAACATTAAAAATTATATTTGCAATATTAAAAATTGTTTTTTGTATAAAAAACAATTAATAGAATAAAATTTTATTTAAAAATAAACCTTTTGCTGGCGCCGTCTCACCCGCAGACGAGCGATTTTTCGCATCTATAATTTGATTGATTTTTTCTTCAACGTTTGTAACACTTTCATTCAAAGTTAACTTTTTTATAGTGCCAACCATAATTCGTATTTGATTGTGCAGAAAAGATTTACCTAAAAATTCAAGTTGAATCTCATCATCATATCGAGAAATTTTCACATCATCAATTGTGCGAATCGTGGTATGCGATTGATTGTCTCGACCAGCAAAGCTCAAGAAATCTTTATTTCCTATAAAACATCGAGCACAATCAGTCAGTTTTTCAAAATTCAGTTTCGGAAAAATTTGCCAACAATGATTTTTATCAATCGTAATCGGGCTATATCGATTGATTATTTTATAAATATAAGACTTCTGTTTTGCAGAAAACCTTGCATGAAAATCGGAATTTACAAATTCAACATTCAAAATAGAGATTAAATTTGGCTTTAACAAACTATTGAGAGCTGAGCGAATGCGATATTCTGTATGCGAATTATTCGCTTTATCGAGCTCTGCATCAAAATGAGCGACTTGCCCCCTTGCATGAACGCCCGCATCAGTTCGCCCAGCGACAAAAATATCGATTTTTTTTTGAAAAAATTTTTCTAAAGCTTTTTCAATTTCTGCTTGAATTGATGGATAATTTTCTTGCTTCTGCCAGCCATAAAAATTTGTTCCATCGTATTCGATTGTTAATTTAATTCTTTGAATAATCAAAATTTATTATAATTAATTATTCACTTTTTTGCACAATTCTTGAACTTTTTTCAAAACTTCATTTCTTGTTTCTTCGTTCGAACTTCCAGATTCTTTGGCTTTTTTTAACCCAGTTAAAACTTCAATGATATACTCACCGATTTTTACAAAGTCGTCCCCATCGAAACCTCTTGTAGTTGCTGCTGGTGAGCCAAGTCTGATTCCAGAAGCGTCCACAACTCCAAGTGCATCGAACGGAATTGCGTTTTTATTGCAAGTAATTCCTGCTAATTCAAGCTCATGCTCAGCTTCACGACCAGTCACTCCAAATTCGCTGTATACATCAGCAATCACCATATGACAATCGGTTCCCCCTGTCATGATGATTGCACCATTTTTTGCTAAAGTTTCGCCTAAAATTTTTGCATTTTTTTTGACATTTATCGCATAATTTTTAAATTCTGGTTTCAAAGCTTCGCCAAAAGCTACAGCTTTTCCTGCAATTACGTGCATCAATGGTCCACCTTGAGTTCCCGGAAAAACAGCGCCATTGATTGAAGGGAATGAATATGAATCGCCGTCTCTTTTTCGTGCTGAGTTGAATTTTTCATCGTTCCATAAAATCATACCACCACGAGGTCCACGCAACGTCTTATGAGTCGTAGTTGTAACAACATCAGCGTAAGGGAATGGGTTGTTGTATTCTCCTGTTGCAATAAGCCCAGAATAATGAGCCACATCAGCCATTAAAATTGCTCCAATTTTTTTTGCTATTTCGCCAAATCTTGCAAAATCGATAAGCCGTGGATATGAAGAGCCGCCCGCAATGATTAATTTTGGTTTATGCTCGAGCGCTAATTTTTCAACCATATCATAATCGATTAATCCTGTTTCTCTGTCGACTCCATAACTCACTGGGTTGAACCATTTTCCTGATACTGTTGGTTTTGCACCATGAGTTAAGTGCCCACCAGCTGACAAGTCCATTCCCAAGAATGTATCACCAGTTTTTAAAAAAGCGAAAAAAACCGCTGTATTTGCTTGAGCACCTGAGTGAGGCTGAACGTTTGCAAAGTTACAACCAAAAAGTTTACATGCTCTAGAAATTGCTATTTTTTCAACTTCATCAACATTTTCGCAACCACCATAATATCTTTTTCCTGGATATCCTTCGGCATATTTATTTGTAAAAATTGAGCCAACAGCAGATAAAACTCCAGAAGAAACAAAATTTTCAGATGCAATCAATTCAATTTGATTGTGCTGTCTATTTAATTCTTTCTCGATATATTGAAATACATCGATGTCTTCCTTGCCATATTTTTCTAGTAAATTTTTTGTATATAAAATGTCGTTCATTAATTTTTCCTTAGTAAATTCGTTAAAGTTATTTTAACTTTTTTGAAAGGTTTTTCAAGATTGAAAATTATTTGAAAATAACAAAACAATCTTGTGTTGAATTGACATTTATTTACCTTGTGATTATAATTTATTTATTAATTGATAAAAATAATTTATTAAGTTTATTCATGCAAAATGCAAATAAAAAAAATATAAATATAACGAAAAGACTCAAGAGTTTTTATAAAAGAGATCAGTTATTTGTATATTTCGCAGCTATTTCTATAATGTTAGTGGCTTTACCTATCCTCGCACTTTGTCTTTTGCTTATGGACGTAGTAGAAAAAAAACTCACGAAGATTGCAATAGAAAGAGGCAATTCTCATGCAATAATCTATGAAAGTCTAACAAATATCCAAAAGAAAAATCTTTACATCTTTATTTCTGTTGTTGCAGTCCTGGCTTTGATTTGTATTTTTACTACTTGTACAATTCGTTATAATTGCAGTTTGATAAAAAAAGATCTAGAAAAATTTGGTATAGGTGACGAGGAGAGGTATTACGGCGAAGATAAATTCATTTCTGAGCTTGAAGAGAAATTTATAAAAATTAGAGCTCTTGGAATGGCATTGAGTAATGAAAATGGATTTGATGCAGAAAATTTATTTTTTTTAACTAAAGAGAAGTTTAAAAAAGGAAACATGCCATTTTCTTATGAGCTTTTGCAAAGTTTTAAAAAAGAGTGGCTTAATATTAACGCTACAGTTGATAAAGAATCTCAAAGTAAGACTCTTATGAGCTATCTAAGTCATCCAATTACTCAACTCTGGAGTGGACATAAGATCGAAAATGCCAGAGCTTTAGTGGGGAAAGGGGGAGTTCTTGATGATATTATTCAAATAAATAAATTGATTTATATTTTTGAATGTGCGACGGATATACCAAAGAATTTTACATTTCAAAAAAAGAGGGTAGGTCTAGTAAATACTCATGGGTCGAAAAGTTTGGATGAAATTAAGAAGAAAATCAAAGAGTGAGCCTTTGAGACGGGTAATATATGGCGAGAAAATAACGGCGAATTGAACGGTTGTAAGATTGAAGACTTTCGGAATTCGAATATTTTTCAGAAATATCAAGCGAATTTACAAGCGATGAAAAAAGATAAAAATCTCGATGTTTTTGGAAGATTAGATCTTGACAATGATGCAGAAAGATTTTTACCGAAGCATTATTGTCGTATATTAGAGCAAATAACATATATAAATTCAGATGAAGTTGAATGGGGGAGATCTGAATTCGATAAAAATCAAATTCCAAAATAAACTCACTCAAACTCAATCAACTTTTCTTCAGCTTGAACTGACTGGCCCTCTTTTATAAAGATTTTTTTAATCTTTCCTTTCATTTGAGATGAGATAATATTTTGCATTTTCATGGCCTCGATAATCAATAAATTCTCTCCGATATCGACTTCATGCCCTTCTTTTGCATTGAGAGTTGCTATCAAACCAGGTAAAGGAGAAAGAACAAATTTGTCGCTATTTGCATTTTGATTTTTATTATTTTTCAAAAATTCGAGCTTTTCAGCGAATGAACTCGGATAAATCTTCGTTTGTAGCTGGTATCCAGAATGCTCAAGAGTCAAATTCATATCATCAATATAATATTTAAAATATACGATTTCTTTTCGCCCATTCGATTTTGTTTCATAAAAAGACAATAAATTATTTTCCATCGCAATGAACTCATAGTCTTTATTGACAATTTGCGAATTGATAGAATTGATTGTGAAATGATTCGAATTTCTATAAAAAGAAAGTTTTTGAATTGAATTGTAGTTATCGCTATTTGTAAGAATCGCTAATTCGAACTCTTTCTCATTTGCATCAAAGATTTGCGAAAATTTATAATCATTCATCGTGAAAAGCGCAATTGCACTGAAAAACTTTTTATATAATTTATCGCTTTGTTTTAATAATGATTTGAAGAAGCATTAAAACTTCCTTTAGGTAGAGAAATTGATAAATCAGTATTGTAAGC
>CAIPFW010000076.1 GCA_903864455.1 uncultured Anaplasmataceae bacterium
AATTTTGAATTTTTTGTTTTAAATTAATTTCATTTGGCGATGAATTGATGCGAATAATCATCACCAACTCACCATTTTTTGTAATTATAGACTCATTATTGTAATGATATGCATAAGGAATAAACTCATTGTATTTTTTGCTTTCAATAATTTGTTTATAACGCAACATATCATTTTTCTTAATAAAATAATGCAACTAGATTTTATTCGTCATTCAATATAAGATGAACGAAAAAATCATTCATTACTAACATTCAGATGTCTTACCTCTACCCTCTTCTTGAGTTAGCCATCCGATTATCGTTCCAGCCCCAAATATCATGGCAATACCAAAACCTGTTGCTAAAGCTAACCCCCAAGACAACTTACCCATAAATAAACCGATTGCTAGTGCTATCAAACCAATTGTGGCGATTGATTTTCCAATAACACCCGTCATCGCATTAATAATGGCGCACATAGCTGTTGCTATAGCACCACCCTCAATGTCGGTTTTTGTAATAGCGGTAGCAGCATCGGAATTATTTACCATACCAAAAATGAGGTATAGAAATGTAAAAAATATATACAAATAATTTTTCATTTTTCAAAAAAATAAATATTTAAATTGATTATAAGGCAAAAATTATTAATTTTACATTAATATAATTTTACCTCAATGACATATTATATATAAAGAAAAAATTATAATTCAAGGAATATTATTACAGAGCTTATATTTTAAATATTTGATAAATTTTTTTTGTTACCAATGATTGTAAATTATCGATTTAATATTAATAAAAACCAAATAAATTTTTATGACAAATAAACAAATCTTTGCAAATCAAACAAGAACATGGATTGGCACAAAATTTCACCATCAAGGCAGATTGAAAAAAAATCAAAATTTCGAAGGAGGTTGTGATTGCTTAGGTTTGTTGATTGGAGTAATTAAGGAGTTATCTTTGGATAAAAAAATCTCTCAAAATATCGATGAGATAGATGAAAAAAACTATCAACGAGTCATCAAGACACCAATTTTAGAAGAAAATATGAAAAAATATTTTAAAAAAAAGAGTATAAATTCGATGGAGGTTGGTGATATAGCTTTATTTCAATGTAAAAATTCCAAAAATCCACACCATATTGGCATTATTAATCAAATGAATGATAAATTCACTCTTATTCACGCATTTTTAAGCGTCAACGAAGTTGTTGAACATATATTAGATGAATATTGGAAAGAGAGCATTCATTCTCTTTATGAAATTCCATAGTTTCTTGCATTTTTCTTCAATTAATTTAATAATAAAAATAAAAATTAATTAAAAATGACTGCGAGCGAAGAAAATAATGCAATAATTCAAAAAGCTTTGAATTTAGCGAAAAAAAATCTAGGGAAGACATATCCTAACCCTTCAGTTGCATGTATTTTAACAAACAAAAAGAATAAAATTCTCTCATCAGGTGTAACAGGAATTGGTGGTCGCCCTCATGCTGAAATCATCGCAATAAAAAAAATAAAGAATATCAATGAAGTAGAGAATCTCTATGTAACCCTCGAGCCGTGCTTTCATCATGGCATGACTGAGCCATGTATAAATGAGATATTAAAACTTCCAAATTTAAAAAATGTTTTTATTTGCACGAAAGATCCATATCATAAAGTGAATGAAAAATCCATCAATTTGTTAAAAGAAAAAAACATCAATGTGTTTTTGAATGATAAAAAAAATGATGCAATAATTTTAAATCAAGGTTTTTTTTCAACTCAATTGATAAATCGACCAACGATCTCAGTAAAAATAGCGACAAGTTTGGATGGCAAAATAGCTTGCAAAAATGGACAAAGCAAATGGATTACAAATGAAAAATCAAGGCAATTTGTTCAAAAAATTCGCTCTCAATATGACTGTATTTTGACGACTCATAAAACGATTTTATGCGACAATCCGACATTGAATGTTCGCTATCCAAAACTTTCAAAACACCAACCAATACGAATTATTATTGATAGGAATTTTACTTTGTTGAAAAATTTTGAAAATTTAAATATTTTCAAAACTGCTCATTCTCAAAAAACAATTTTATTTACTGAAAAAAACATTCTAAATATAACTTTAGAAAATATCCAATTGATTCAACTTGCTGAATGTAATTTGAAAGAAATTTTTGCAAAATTATGTGATTTAGGAATCACAAGAGTTTTAGTGGAAAGCGGTGGTCAGCTTATTACATCATTATTTAGAGAGAGGTCTATTGATAAACTTTACTGGTTTCAAAGCAACAAAATCATCGGAAATGATGGAATTCCTGCGATTCGTGATTTATGCGCAGATAATATAAATGACAGCGAGATTTTTCGACTTATGGATTTAAAAAGATTTGATGATGATATATTAAAAATATTGATTAATGAAGAGAATTTGAGTAAAATCACTTATTATTTTTAATATTATCAATGGATTTCGAAAAAAGACCAGACCAAATGTATTCAACGACTATTTTGTGCGTTAAAAGAGATGGAAAAATGGTTATGTGTGGTGATGGGCAAGTAACTTTAGGCCATACAATTGTAAAAGGAACTGCAAGAAAAGTGAGAAAAATAGATAAACATAATGTTCTCGTTGGTTTTGCTGGATCTGCTGCAGATGGATTCGCACTTTCAGAAAGATTAGAAGCGAAGTTGGAAAAACATCCAGAGCAATTAATGCGAGCTTGCGTTGAATTGGCGAAAGATTGGCGAAATGACAAAGTTTTGAGAAGATTGGAAGCTATGCTGATTGTTGCAAATAAAGATGTGATTTTTTCAGTAAGTGGAAACGGTGACGTGATGGAGCCAGAAAATGGAATCACAGCAATAGGTTCCGGTGGGAATTATGCTTTATCAGCGGCTCTTGCTTTGATGGAAAATACTCATTTAAATGCAGAAGAAATAGCAAGAAGGGCGATGAAAATAGCGGGGGATATATGCATTTATACAAATCATAATTTTGTTTTAGAGATTCTTTAATCTGAATATATACTCAAAAAACCTGAATACAGCAAAAATATACCTCATAATTTAAAAGGATGGGAGATTTTTCATTCCGAAGAATATGTTTTAAATTTTGTGAATTATTTTTTATGAAATTCGCACCAATATTTTTTATATATTTAGCATATTCAGAAAAACCTTCAAACTCCAAGTTATATGTTTTTTTTTGCGAGAAAAATCTTTTAATATCTTGAGATTTCATGAAATTCTCTAATTGATTCGAAGATAAATAATTCAAAGTTTCGATTTCATATTTTTGAAAAAGTTTGTTAATTTCTTGAAAATTATTATCAACGAGAGTTGTGAAAATAATATATTTTGTTATTTTTTTGACAAAAATATCTTTCAACAACCTCTCTAAATTTTCCAACCATTGAAAAGCAAAGTTTGAAATTATCAAATCATATGAATCCTTCAAGTGAATTTTTTCAATATCGCCATGAATCAGCGAAAAATTATTTTGTTTGAATTGCGATGAAGAAATTTTCAACATCTCTTTAGAAATATCATTTAAATGATAAAACGCATTTGAATATTTTTGAAGCAAATGCTCTGTTGCGAAGCCAGTTCCAGCGCCAATATCTAAGATTTTTTCAATCTTTAAGTCATTCAACGATTCAACAAAGCCCTCAAATATCTCTACTAATAATTTCACTGAATCCTTTTGAATTGAAGCAGAATCATCGTAAGAGCCATTTTTTGCAACTTTATCGAAATTTCTCTCGATTTCTTTTTGCATTTAATTTTCTATGCCAATCATTTTTTCTGGCTTTACGATTTCATCAAACTTCTCACCTGTCATCAAGTGCAACTCAATCGCTGCTTCTCGTAAAGTGAGATTTTTTTTATGGGCTAGTTTCGCTATTTTTGCCGCATTATCATATCCGATATAAGGATTCAAAGCTGTAACTAACATCAATGATTTATATAAAGATTCACGAATGTTGCCTTCATTCGCTTCCAAATTTTCCAAACAATTTTTTACGAAAGATTCGCAGACATCAGACAGCAACCCTATTGATTGTAAAATATTTGTTACAATCACAGGTTTAAAAACATTCAACTCCATATGGCCATTCGAACCAGCGACAGTTACTGTGACATGATTTCCCATAACCTGAGCACAAACCATAGTCACAGCTTCACATTGAGTTGGATTGACTTTACCGGGCATAATTGATGAGCCCGCTTCATTTTCCGGTAATAATAATTCTCCCAATCCACATCTTGGCCCAGAACCTAATAATCTTATATCATTTGCAATTTTCATTAAAGAAACAGCTAATGTATTTAAAGATCCGCTGAATTCAACTGCTCCGTCATTACTTGCTAAAGCTTCAAACTTATTTTTTGCAGTGATAGATTCTGATTTTGTATATTCTGACATTTTTTTTGCAAAAAGCTCATCAAAACCTTTTGCACAATTAATGCCTGTTCCAACTGCTGTTCCACCTTGTGCTAAATATTTTAAATTTTGCAAAGTTGATTTGATTCTTTTGATTCCATATTCGATTTGAGCTGCATAACCAGAAAATTCTTGACCGAGTGATACAGGCGTCGCATCTTGCAAATGAGTTCGACCAATTTTTATGATGTTTTGAAATTCTTTTGATTTTTTATCTAAAATATCGTGTAATTTTTTTAATGCAGGAATTAACCTTTTTTCCGCAGAAATTTTCATCGCAATATTCATAGCGGTTGGAAATGTATCGTTTGATGATTGCCCCATATTTACATCATCATTTGGATGAATTGGATTTTTTGAACCAATTTCACCGCCACTATTTTTTATCGCTAAATTTGAAATCACTTCATTTGCATTCATATTTGTCTGAGTGCCGGAGCCAGTTTGCCAAATTACCAAAGGAAATTGATCTTCGTAATTTCCTGATAAAATCTCGTCGCAAGCTGAAATTATCAATTTCGCTTTTTCGCTCGACAAAACGCCCAGCTCATTGTTTGTCTGAGCCGCGATACGCTTCACAACAATCAAAGCCTCTATTAATTCTCCACGCATTTTTTCTCTGAAAAGCCCCTTATCATAAGATGGTGAATCGTGCAAAAATAATTTTTCTTTCGTTTTGCCAATTAAAAAATTTTGTAAAGATCTTTGAGTATTAATATCCCATAATTTATCTTTTTCTATTTTTACCTGACCAAAGCTGTCCTCTATAACCCTATAATTCATTTTATTTATATTAAACAAGATTATTTATTGTATTATTTTTTCATAAAAATAAAAGATGCTTCTTTAAAGTCGGAACTTTTGCATCTCATTCAATCGAGCTCTTCTTTTAATGAGAGAAATGAGGAGCTTATTTTGTACATAGCGAATGTTGTTAGCGGAATATAAATTAACACTCCGTATCATCAAGATTGTAAGAATTTTTTGGTATAATTTTATGATTGTAATTAATGACTCAAAGATAAGAAATTCAATTAAATTGATTTCTAGTAATGATAATTGTTGGGTTGATTGGCAATATTACGTATTTGCACGGTGGATCTTTAATAATTTTCCTCATTTTATTGCTTTTATTAATTTGATTAATTCCGCGAACTATTTCGTTATTTGAAATCGATTGGCATAAATAAGGTTTATTGGGAGGCTCACTGCATTTTCTTAAATTTCTTGATACCACTATCTCCTATGATAAAAGTACCTTGAGCAATATTTGACAAATGATATGTATCTTTAAATAATTTAAAATCATGCGTAGATCCACGATCTATTTTAACATTAGGGATCTTTTTTGTTTTAGCGGAGATGATAGACAAGATGTCTTATAAACCCATTGCGTTTGTTTTATATTTAAAATTCAAAGAG
>CAIPFW010000077.1 GCA_903864455.1 uncultured Anaplasmataceae bacterium
AAGTTGATGAAGATTTTAGGAGTTTTAGAAAGTTTATTGAATGTAAGAGTCATTTAGAAGAAGAAATTTCTTGATAAATAATTATTTATCAAGAAATTTAAGAAAATGCAATGGGTTTATTGTATTAATTGGATGTTTGTGCTTGATGATTGGAATTGATGATTGGCTCTAGGAAAATTTATAATTATGGTGGATTGATAAGATGTTTATTATTCATTCGTGCATGCGTAATTTAAAATTAAGGAATCATCTATAAAAATATCTCATTTATAGAAGCATATCTTTTATTTCTTTGTTTTTGAGTTTATATTGAAATTTATCAATTGATTTGCGACATATAATTGCAAATCATCTATATCTTTTTTTACGAAATCATCATTATTATCAACAATGATGGACGGTTTTGAAATCGAATTTTCTAATTCTACTTCACTTTTAATCTCATTATCGATTCTTTTTGTCAAAATTCCATTATCTATCTCAATATCTGGTTCAACACCATTATTTTGAATGATTGAGCCGTTTGGCCTGTAGAATAATGCAACCGTAAGTTTTATAGCATCATTATCTTTCAATGGAAAGATATTTTGTATAGAGCCCTTACCAAAAGTTTTATTTCCAATCAAAGTCGCTCTTTTATTATCTTTCAAAGCACCGGCAACAATTTCTGACGCAGAAGCTGAAAAATTGTTGATTAAAAGTATCATCGGAATTGCATTTGAAACAATATTGCTGCCCGATGCGTTGTATTTCTTGAAATCCTCCTTTTCTTTATATTGAATTGAGACAATTTCACCTTTTTCCAAAAATGCATCACTGATTTTTATTGCCTGCTCTAAAACACCGCCACCATTGTCTCGCAAGTCGAGAATAATGCCATTGACTCCCGCTTCATTATTTTTAAAAAGACTTGCAAGATCATCATAAGTTGAATCAGAAAAATAATTTATTTTGAGATAAAAGATATTATTTTCCAAAAACTTACTTTCAATACTATCAATCTTTAAAGCTTTTCTTTGAATATCAAATTCTAGATTTTTTTTAATTTCGCCTCGGAAAATTTTTATTTTAATTGATGTATTGACATCGCCATAAATAATATTTTTGATATCGCTGATATTCATGCCATTTATTTTTTGTTCATCAAGCTCCACTATCACGTCCCCTACTCTCAATTCAGCATCAAAAGCTGGTGAACTCTCAATTACACGAGTAATCTGCAAATTTCCATCTATAATTGCAATCTCAATTCCAATCCCACCATATTCTCCCTTTGTTTTATTGATAATTTCTAAATACTCACTTTTTGTATAATAATTTGAATGCGCGTCTAATTTATTTAAAATTCCCTTCAGACCATCGTTAAAAATCTTTTCATCATCTATCTTGTATACATAATTCTTCTTTATTTGTTTTAATATTTCTATGAATCGATTAATTTCTTTCTGATTAATAGCGAGCTCTGGAATTGTTGCAAAAGAATCTTGACAAACAAATAACGCAAAAAGCAGAAAAAGTGAAAAATTTTTCATCTAGGGAGTGATATTCTATATATATATTTCTAATTATAGTATCGTTTATTGAATTTTTTGTAAAAAAGAATTGTTTATTAAACCCATTGCGTTTGTTTTATATTTAAAATTCAAAGAG
>CAIPFW010000078.1 GCA_903864455.1 uncultured Anaplasmataceae bacterium
ATTTTAGAATAACATATAAAAATTAATTGTAAATAATAATTTTAAAGACCGATTTACGATTTCAAAAAATTCAAAACCTTTTCTTTTTATCTTTAAAAGAAATGCAATGAATTTAATATTAAAAATATAATCTAATTCATTATTTTTAATAGTCATGAAATTTCTATAACCTCTATCATTTAAATTAAAAAACAAGCTTTATTTTCATCTTGTGTGATTTGCGTTATTTGATTGAGTATTTGATGTTTCACTTTTTTTATTTAGCTCGCTTTGAATTGCATTTAATCTTGAACTTTTTTGTAGTTCATTTTTAATTACATTTGATGTTGCATCGTTTGCATTTGGCCTCCCTTGAATTACATTTAATATTGCATTCTTTTTATCTTGCACATTTTTAATTATTTCATTCTTTTTATCTTGCGCATTTTTAATTATTTCATTCTTTTTATCTTGCACATTTTTAATTGCTGTGAATCCAAGATAAGCAGCACCTAAAGCTCCCTTTCCTGCTTGCCATCCAATATCTTTCGTTGTTTTTAAAGCTAAATTTGTGAGATAATTATATTTATTGCTAACGATATCAGCGAGATCGCTGTATCCAGTATTTCCTTTTTCTAAATCGTCATATATTTTGTGTAAAAAACTACGATTATCTATTTTCTCTCTCTCATAGTGAGCTAATGGTTTTAAAGTTTCTAATGCCTTCTTAGCAAATTCACGATTTATTAAGTCTTTAATTTTAAATGATTTATTCTCTACTATCTCTCCTTTTGTATTTTTATAGTATTCTACTTTTTGGGCTTTATTATCTGAATCTTGTATATCATCTTCTTTAATTGTTTTATTTTGATTATGAGACTCTAAATTCTCATCATCATCGAAATAAAAATATTCGTCATCATCCGATATTTCAGAATCTTTATCACTCGCTAATTCCAAATGATCGTCACCAAGATTAAACCATTCTTCATCTGATATTTCAGAGATTTGATTTTCCTCACCTTCAGAACTTATTTCATCATTAAATCCAGAATCACTGGAGATCTGAGAATCTAACGGTGATTCACTCTGCCCTCCTTCAATATATTTGTTCCTTGCGCTTTGTAATTGAGATTTAGATGCCAAATGCTTTATAAAGTTCTGACTTGCATTTAAATCTACCTCTTTTACTTCTATTTCTAATATTTCTAATTCTCTTGCACTTAGGCTTTTTATCTCTTCGATACAATCATTAAAATCTTTTTTTAATTCCAAAATGATATCTGAGATTTCTGTCAATTTTTCATTTCTATATTTTTCTGATAACGATTTCAAAAACTTGGCACCTTCTTCAAGGTTTTTAAGGATTGTTAAATTAATCGATATTGATTTAATATTTTTCGTTAAATCTTTTCTTGTTTGTTTTTTGATACTTTCATCATGATCGCCTGCTTCAAAATCTCTTTCTATCTTTTTTTGACGCAATTTAAAATATTCTTTAAAAAATGAGGAGCTTAAATCACTGCGATGCTTTTTATCATAATTTATATAAAAATTTTCATCAACATGGTTTAAAAATAATCCGAAACCAAGTATAGAACCATAAATATTATCATTAATTTCAAGATTTATTAAACCCATTGCATTTTCTTAAATTTCTTGATAAATAA
>CAIPFW010000079.1 GCA_903864455.1 uncultured Anaplasmataceae bacterium
ATAAATCGCATTTTAAGGCACCTTACAGAAGGAAATCGAAGTGAGTTTGAAGTTTTTGTCGTCCGAAAATCGATAAAAATACGGAATTTTAAAGTTTTATGAGAAATGCAATGGGTTTATAATTTGCTGTATAAAAAACAGATATCCTGTATAATGATTTATAATTTGTATAAAAATGATTGGAATTTCTGAAATTTTTTTAATTTTAATTGTAATTATAATTCTTTTTAAGCCCGAAGACTATCAGTCAACGATAAAAAAAATTCGAATTTTTCATAAAGAAATAAAAAAATATATTGCTAATTTTAAAACGCAAATTTATGACGATGATACAAAAGAGATAAAAAAAAATTTTGAAGATTTGCAAAATGAATTTATAGAAATCAATGGTAAAAATTATATTTACGGCGAAGACAAGAAGCTTCATGAGGTTTATGATTTGAAGTCCTCGACCGATGAATTGAAGCGATAATATTAAAATTAGGCAGCGCTTTTTAGCTAAATTATGCAATCAATCAAAGTTGATATATAAATATTATCGACCGCATTGCTCTCCTTTCATCAAAGCTTCTTTTTTCTTATCATTGTCTCCACAGCTTTCTAATTTTGCTTTTTCCGTTTGAATGAAACTCGCGCCACTAATCTGAACATCTGAAACTTTCCCATTTTTTGCAATTATAAGAAGCTCTTTAGATTCTCCATTGCATATATATTTGAATAACCTTTGCGCACTATTTACATCACCAGTTTCTTTTATTGAAAATGTCTCACAATCTGTAATTTTATTAAAATAATTCTCAATATATTTTTTGTTATTGAGTTCAATAATCTTTGATTGATTTTCTTTTAAAGAATCCCACAGATCTTTTCCTGCTATATACCTAAAAAACCCATTATAATTCATCAATGATTTTACTATCGGTGCAACATTCGTTTCTTTTGTTGATAGAGAAGATTTACTATTAATTATTTGAGCTATTTGATTTACTCCATCTGATATATTATCCGCATAGCTATTTTTAACGAACAACGTTACTAAGCAAAGCGTGTAAAAAATCTTTCTCATATTTCGAAATATAATTATAGAATGAATTTATTATATATCTAAAAAAATAAAAATTGCACTCGTAAGATGCAAATATATATAAATTATTAATAAGAATCTTGGAGATTTGAGATGATGAATTGAATATCAATAACATGAATCATCGCTTAAAGCGTCGTGAATCTCAACATCTCTCAAAGCTTTGTAAATTCCTTCATTGTATTTCCTATTTCTGTGTAACATCGTTTTATCCTTTCCAAGAGTGACAACTTTATCCATCGCATAGACTGCATAATTCCAAGGAAAAGGCATATAAAATATAGGATTCATCAAAATATCAAACGTATCAGCGATAAGCGGTCTCTCAAAATACTGATTTGTTATTGGCACAATGACGTACCTACCGAGTTTGTGTTTTTTGCGAAAAACGCAATCGAGAGATAATCTTTTTGATTTGTATTCTCCACCCCATCTCAGCTCAGCAACATTCACCAAACCTAGCATTCCGAAAACTGTGTTCGTAAGAAATCTTTTTAATGCTATTTTTGCTCTTTTATTATTTTTATTTAATCGATATATAAATGCATTTCTAGGCTCTATGAGGTTGTTTATAAAATTTGCAAATCCCTTCCTTGCTTTTTTTGGCGCCCATGAATCAACAAAAAAAATCGTTGGGAGTAGTGTTTTGCGAAATAAAAACATGTTAAAACTTAAAACATTTTTATTATGCTCTTCAAAAGGATCGAGCGCCTCCCAATCATATTGAGTTGTATTTTCTGCAAGAAGTTTTTCTATATCGTCTTCGGAATCTGTATTTTCAATGGTTGAATTGACTGTGGATAATATATTGTCTTCAGCATTTGCAATACATGAAAACAATATTAAAAATAAAAATAAAATCCGCATTCGTTATCAAAACTTATCAACATTTATTATTCATTAAATGTTTGTATTTTTCAAGTTTGTTTATAAAATTGAACTCAGGATAATCGCAAAAAATTAATATAAATATGAAATTTCCACTATGCGACGAAATTGGCATTTACCCAATCGTTGATAACTCTTACTTGGTTGAATTGATGTTTAAAAATGGCGTAAAAACAGTTCAACTTCGCATTAAGAATGCTGAGAAAAGTCATTTGAGAGATGAAATAGAAAAGTCTGTGCAAATTTCAAAAAAATATTTAAACTCTCAATTTTTTGTGAATGATGAATGGGAGCTAGCGATTGAATGTGGTGTATTCGGAGTTCATTTGGGGCAAGAAGATGTTGAAAATTTATTACCAGAGAATATCGAACAAATCTATAAATCTGGATTGCGATTAGGAATTTCAACTCATAATTGGGAGGAAATCAATCATGCTTTGAAATTTAACCCTTCATATTTAGCGATTGGTCCAATTTTTCCAACAAAATCGAAAGATTTACCATATGAATGCCATGGAGTCGATGGATTTAAAAAAATAAGAGAAAAACTCGATTGCCCATTAGTTGCTATTGCTGGGATAAATTTAGAAAATGGCGTTGATCTTATAAAAGCTGGAGCAAATGGAATTGCGATTATGTCCGATATCACCAAACATTCAAATCCAGAGAGAAGAGTGAGAGATTGGATAGAGATATTTTGTACAAAAAATCTATAAATTTCACTTGACTTTGTTAAAAAAACATTGATAATAATTTTAGACAGATTAAGCCCTAATGGCGGAATGGTAGACGCGGTAGACTCAAAATCTACTATTTGTAATGGATGTGCTGGTTCGAGTCCGGTTTAGGGCATTCATATATTTTTTAATATAGATTAAAAGTTTATATCAATTCAGAAAAAAAACGCTTCCAAGTTATCAATAAATATATAAAACTTGCCTGTTATAGTAATAAAAAGCGGGTTATTTCCTTAGTTGTTTTGTTTTGTTAACTTTTTCAAAAACACAACTTTTAAAGTAATCTTATTTTAACAAATTCTCTGTAATATGTTAACAACGTAATTGATATCAATTACTAATAACTTTTAATTTTTTGTTTGAGGATAATATGAAGAGTAAATTGCTTAAATGTTTAGCTTTGCCATCAATGCTATTGATGAGTGCATGCTCAACGATGAAAAGTAATGAAAATGTTGCTTTGGATCCATTCCACCAACAACTAGCACACAACTACAAAACTATCGGTGATAGCCATGGAAATACTTTTGACATTAAATCAAAAGTATCTTTCGCAAGAAAAGCTTCTCTTTTAATGCACGGAAAAAATGTACAACCAATGATGGTGAGAGGAAAAGATAATGCTGAATTAGAAGCTGGAAGAGCTTTATTGATGAAGGCTATAGATGAAAAACAATTTTCAGCAAGACAACTCGCTGATTTACAATTTTATTACGACTGTTGGGCTAATCAATCAGGAAGCTGCTGTTTTAACAAAAATAAAAATTTACCATCAAATTGCAAGGATAAATTTTTAGATTTGATCAATAAAAAAGATGAATGCAAATCAGCTGACACTGTTTACTTCCCAATCAATGGGCATTGCTTAGTAAGAGCTACAAATACCGAAGTGATTCAAAGATTCGCTGAAATGGCGAAAGGTTCATGCGAAAAAATTATTGTTGTTGGATCTACAGATAAATCTGGATCCGCTCATCACAATAAATCTTTATCTCTCAAGAGGGCTAAAGTTGTAGCTGATCAATTGGTTTCTTATGGAATTCCAAAGCATAGAATTAAGTTGATTGCTTTAGGTGAAAGTAAAGCTACTGCTGAGGACGAACCTGAAAGCAGAAATGCTGGTTTGTTCATCGAAGATGCAGAAGTAATGAAATGTTTCAGAACTCATGAAGGCTGTCATACGCATCACAAACACCACTGTGGACATAAGCATAAGGCAAAAAAACATCACTGCGGTGCAAAAAAAGTTGTGAAAAAGAAAGTTCACCATAAAAAGAAATGCGATGAATAGAATCTCAACGATTCTGCATTTTTAAACTCAAGCTCTGATTTCTTAGAGCATGAGTTTTGATTGATAAAGATATTCAATAAACATAGATTGCAAGCGTATTGTAGTATACTAAATATTACAAAATAAAAGTTTGCAATCCGAATGATAAATAAAATCTATTCTGAAAGAATCTACAACAGCTCGAATGAGAATTTAGAGAAGGTAGAGTCTTTATTGGAGAATGAGAAATATGAAGATGTAAAAAACATCATCTTAAAATTGCAAAGTTCCGACATCATCGAAATGATTTTAAATATAGATTTCGATTTACTGGCGAATCTCGTCTTGTTAATTGAAAATCTTTTGGAGCCATACATGATTCCAAATATAGATGATGAGAGGGCAAACCTCATATACAAAACTCTAGGCCCAGAGAAATTTACAAAAATTATCAATAAATTTGAAGATTATGAATTCTATAATTTTATACACCATCACGATGATTTAGATGAATACGAGGATTTTGAAGAAAACTTAGACCAAAAAAAGCGATTAATTTTGCAGGATTTCTTCAAATATCCAAAAAATAGTGCCGGTCGATTGATGCAAAAAAATATTATTTATGTATCTATGGAGTGGAATATTAGACAAATTCGTGATTATTTACGCTATGTTCCAAATGTTTCTACAAATGTAGATAGAATATTTTTAATCAATAAAGAACAAAAGATTGTTGGATCAATATCATTAGCGAGGCTTTTGAAATCTGCTCCAGAAATTGTCAGTAGAGAAATAATGAATACTCGATTTACTGTCATTAAATACAGTGAAGATCGGAAGAAAATTCTACAAATTTTTCAAAAATATTCACTCTCTTACATACTTGTCGCAGGGGATGATAATTCTATTCTCGGCGTGATTACCGCTGATGATGCGATGGATGTTTTGGAGGATCAATTCGACCAGAATTTCATGCATGCTCAATATATAAGCGGAACAGATAATATACAAAATAAAAATTTTATTTCTTCAATCAATGCTCGTGTGCCTTGGCTTTTTATCAATGTTGTGTTTTCAATGCTTGTTTCAAGTTTCGTCGCTTTGTATACTGATATCATAGAAAAGCATATTGCGTTAGCCGTTCTTATTCCGATTATTGCATCGATTAGTAGTATAAGTGGCGCTCAAACTATCGCAACAACAATTCATACTTTGGCGAAGGAGGATGTAAAAGTTGGCGGTATTTTGAAAATATTTTCTCATGAGATTTATGTGTCAATCACGATTGCTTTCATTATGGCGATAGTTTCTGGTGGCGTGGTTTACTTGCGTTTCAATCCGCATATTTCTTTTTTATATTGTATCTCGATGTTTTTAGCTTTTACGATTGCTTCATTGAGTGGGATTTTTATTCCTTTGTTCACTCATTTTGTCATAAAGCTTGACCCTGCAATCGTTTCGCCAATTTTAGTAACGACGATTTCTGATTTTTCAGCGTATTTCGTTGCTTTGATGTTAGCGATTTTGCTTTTGGGTTGATTATAAAATTTATAGGCGGGTTCGCAAAATTAAAGATTCGTCAATAATTCTTTGTTCTAACTCAATTCATTGAAAACATACATCCCATTCTCCACAAATTTCTTTTCGTTAAAACTTATCTTGTTTTCTAAAATTAAATTCTTGAGCTTTTCAACTAAACTGAGTTGCTCCCATGAAAAATTTTTATCACTAAAATGACCATTTTTCGCTGTCAAATGATAAATTGGTTGCCATAATTTTAAATATTGAATAATACCATATGGCGATAAATCAACTAAACTACTGATTATTAAAGCTAGATTGCTATCAGGAATAATGCTCGTTCCATGAGTATCGATTGAAAAAGAAAAAGGAGAAATTATTCCAATCGTATAAGCAAGCTGAACCGTAGCTCTTTTCGCAATCCCCGCAGCTACTATATTTTTTGCTATATGTCTCGCCATGTAAGCCGCAGAACGATCAACTTTTGTTGGATCTTTGCCAGAAAATGCGCCGCCACCATGAGGAGCGAGTCCTCCATAAGTATCAACAATAATCTTTCTTCCTGTGAGTCCCGTGTCTGCAAATGGCCCACCAACAATAAAAGAACCTGCCGGATTCACCATGATCTCCGTTTTTTCGTCTATAAGATGATTTGGAATGACGGATGCTATCGATGGTAAGAGAATATTTTTTATATCTTTATAATTTAATTCTTCTTCATGTTGAATAGAAATCAAGATTTTTTTTATATGAATAGGCTTTCCGTTTGTATCGTATTCAACTGCAATTTGACTTTTTGCATCTGGTCCAAGTTTTTCAGCAATATTGCCATTTTTTATATTCTCAAAAATTTGATTTAAAATTTTTCTCGCATAGAAAATTGGCGCAGGCATGAAATCTTCTGTTTCATTTGTTGCATAGCCATACATAATGCCCTGATCCCCCGCTCCTATCTTGTCATCATCTATATTTACTAAATTTGCGATTTCATTTGATTGCCGATCCAATAAAAAAACTATTTCAACTCTATCAATATCTTCTGTCATATATGGAATCGCATTTGACTCAATAATCCAGTCTTTTATGCATTTTGAAATTTTTATTTTGTCTATATATTCACTTACTTCTCCTGCAATGATAATTGTATATCGTGCAATTAAAACTTCTACTGCAACTTTCGGTTTATCATATAAATTGATGTAATAATCTAATATTAAATCAGAAATTTGATCCGCAACTTTATCTGGATGACCAAAAGCAACGCACTCACTGACTTGAGTAAAATTCATATTTATTTTATATTTTTATTATATAATAACAATTTTTAACAAAAAAATCAAAATAAAGCTATTATATCAACAAACCCATCATATTTCCCCTTAAATAAAAAATCCCATTAAACCATCATATTTG
>CAIPFW010000080.1 GCA_903864455.1 uncultured Anaplasmataceae bacterium
ATCATTAAATTCATTGAATTGAATTATATAAATGATTTAATGGAAAAGAAAGAGGAAGATAGGCAAGAGGTCTATTAGTCAAGTTTTTTTTATAAAAGTATCAAACACACCTATCAAATCATATTACAATAGGTTTATCTATCTTGATGATTCTCGCTTGAATTACATTGACTCACTTTATCAACAATAAATTTCGTCACGAAACCACTTATTATTCCAACCGCAAGAGCTATTGACGCAATTGACAAATATAATAGCGCTTTATTATTAATCGCATTTTTTAATGGCTTTTCCACTAAAAATCCAGTTGCAATTGCCAATCCACATCCAATCAGACAAGAAGTTGCAATCGATAAATATTTATTTCGCTCTGAATGTTCATCGGTATCTGCATCGAAAGTTTCAACCTGTGTATTGTCATTCCAAGTTACATGTGTATCACCTCCCTTTTTTGTGTTACCTAAAAGATTTTGATTCGGATCTTTATTATAAACTTTAATGATCGGCTTTTTATCATTTTTAACTCGTTTTTTTGAACCAGAGTGTTGCTCTTCTGAATGATTTATAACGATACAATCTTTATTGCTATCAACTTTGTTCAACTCATTTCTTTCTATTTGATCTAATTGCGTACCATTGACTAAAATATCTGGATTTAAAAATACATCACGATGAATGCCAAGTGCATTATTATTAATCATTCCAAATACACCGCCACCTTTAAATCTCCAAAGTGGATTAGATGTATCTGTCGTTGCGACTATATGTTTATTTAAAGATTTTTCTTGATGCCTTGGTTTTAAACAATCTTCGTTTTCAAAAAAAACTTCTATAAGTCTTTTTTCAAAAGACTGCTTTATATCATCGACTTTCTTTTGAACTCCTTGTATACCCATCTCTTCAAATGGCAAGGATATTGAATCCAATCTCTTCACACTGCGCACCCCGTTAAGTATCTTTTCTTTCAAGTATTCCTCTATTGCTTCTAAACGCGGAACATCTAACACACCCTTGAATTCTCCAGAGAAAATACCCATCCCCGCTCTTAAAAATCTAAAATCTTGATATTCAAACCATTCTAAATTTTTTGCTTGAAAGATTGTCGCTCTAAGAGCCAATTCAAATTGAGATTTGATAAATTCTTTGTATTTCGTTCGTGAAATTTTTACCCCATTTGATCCAGTGATTTGAGATTCATCATTTGGATCTTGTAGAAATTGATATTGCTCTTGCTTATCAAAATCTATCCCAGCTTGATTGATTAAAATTGTTTTAGAATGCGGATTTAATTTTATCGGATTACCTGTCGGATATCCACCATATTGAGTTGCATAAGTTGTGATGGAAACGCAAGTCTCCATAACAAGTAGCATCGTTAATTCATTTTGTTTTTTTGCATCTAAGATGTTCAACGCATCCGATCTCCCAATCAACGGAGCCGATCTCACGATCATATATAGATGACGCAAATCTAAGTCATCAAGATTTTTTGGAATTGTAACAACTTTTGCTTTATTGCCGTCCAAATAATCTATGTATTGAATTTTTGCACCCAGAACATTTGTTTCTTGAACGATGTTTTTAAATTTATCCAAAGTTCCATCAAGCGAATGAATGGATGCATTTTTGCTCCATTCTTTTATATTCGCCCTTTCTCCCTCAGTCAAGGAGTTCAGAATTTGTACCTGTCTATTGATAGCAGAGCCTGCATCAGGTTGATAAATTTTTTCCATAAAATCTG
>CAIPFW010000081.1 GCA_903864455.1 uncultured Anaplasmataceae bacterium
GATACATTGCTTTCTTGAACGTCCATTTCAAATGGATTGGTGTTTATAAAATTAGGAGAAAATGGGTTTTTTGTTTGATCGTATACTTTTTTACTCAAATTAGAAATAGCATCACTAATCTCGCTTTTTAATTCTTGAGTCGGAGGAAGTGGAGCTGTTCTCGGTTTTGGTTTTGATTCTTGAGTCGGAGGAAGTGGAGCTGTTCTCGGTTTTGGTTTTGATTGTTGAGATACATTGCTTTCTTGAACGTCCATTTCAAATGGATTGGTGTTTATAAAATTAGGAGAAAATGGGTTTTTTGTTTGATCGTATACTTTTTTACTCAAATTAGAAATATCATCACTAATCTCGCTATTTTTTAAACCAAAATTCTTTCTTTGTTCATCAGTCAAAATTGGCTTTTTCGCAATTGGTGGTGGTGTTTTTTTAACTGTCGATGTATCTTGTGCTACTGCTATTTGCTTTTGAATCAAAATATTAGAATTAACTGAGCTATTAGAATCAACTGAGCTATTAGAATCAACTGAGCTACTGGAATTCCTTTTTTGTAATTTATTATTTAATTCAGCGAGCAAATCTCCAGACTGCTTTGGTTTTTCAGATGAATTAAAATTCAGTTGCTTTGCACTTGTATTATTATTTTGCTTTACAACATGGGTATCTATATTCTCTTTTTTGTTTCCGATTGCACCTTCTGGCTCAATTGACTTCACTTTATCTTGCATTTTTTGAAATAATGGACTCTCAAAAACATTCACAACATCTTGAGTTTTTCCACTTTTTTTCACTTCATTCAATATCTCTTCTTTTGTTTTTTCTGTTTTTGAAGTTGTATGAGTAATATTTTGATTATTTTTTTGTTGATTTCTCCAATCACCCAATGACTTAAAACCATCTGTAGGTAAAGGTGGAGGTGGAGGTGGAGGTGGAGGTGGAGGTGTCGAAGCGCTATCACTCATGAATAAGATAGTAAATCTTTTTAAGATATTCATAATAATTATTATACAAACTAAGTTTATACAATAATATAAATTTATTAAAAATTTATTGATTAACAAATTTACGAAATCTATTTTGTGCTATATAGTTCTAAAAACCTTTTTTTAAAGCGGTGCAGGAATTACAGCGGGAGATGATGGCATATAAATAGATCCAGGAAGAGATGAGCAAGAATTTCCTATAGGAGCTCCTGCGTTACATGCGGCACTACCAGACAGGCCTGTAGGAGTAGCACCATCATCACAAGTACCGTCGCCATTGGCAGTATTACCACAGAATGCAGGTATCTCTGAAGATAAAGTGCTACAGCTGATTTTTAAATTCGATACATAATCACGCAATTCATTAAATGATGATATCATATCATCTATAGTGATAAAGTAATTACCTCCCGTTCCTCTCATCATATAAATATCGATTGCATTGTTATCTATAAAATTAATAATATCCTGTGCATATTTTACAGGATCGAGGTTTGTACCATATACACCTCCATCACATTCAATAGCGGCAATCTGATACTGATCACTATTCAAATCAGTCAAACCAGATTTTATGAGATCTGAAAAACTAAATTGATCCATGTTATTTTACCTAAAAAAAATCGTCTTCATTTTTGAAAACATATGAGAATTATATTTTGTATATACTAAAAGTTGATTAACGCCATTATCTCTCTAATTTTAAGAGTTAAATATTTTTTTTCACAATCAATAAAAATTTACTCCAATATTAAAACTTGAATTACAATATATAAAATATTTTTTAATTTTTAAGAAAGTTGTAAACATGAACAACAAACAAACTCTCAACATATTCGGATCAACTGGCTCAATCGGAACGCAGACTCTAGAAGTCATCAAAATGCTTCCGAACAATTTTGAAATAAATATTTTATCTTGCGAGTCGAATTATCTTTTATTAGCTGAACAAATTAAAATCTTTAAGCCAAAAATTGCATTTATTCACAAGCAATTCGTCGAGAAATTAAAAAACCTTGTGCCAAATTTTAAAGAAATTTATTCGAATGATGAATTTCTTTCTCTCATTTCGGAAAAAAAAGTTGACATCTCGTTGATAGCGGTGAATGGATTTAATGGATTGCATTATTCGTGGGAAGCTGTGAAATTTTCAAAGAAAATAGCCGTAGCAAATAAAGAGTCAATTATTTGCGGTGGGGAGATATTTTTAAATCATGTAAAAAGCTATCAAACTCAATTATTGCCAGTTGATTCTGAGCACAATACAATTTTTCAATTGATGAATGGCGTCAAAACGCATGATATAGAAAAAATCATTATTACGGCGTCTGGCGGGCCATTTTTGCATTGGAAGAAAGAACAATTGACAAACATCACTCCTGACCAAGCCTCAAATCATCCAAAATGGAAAATGGGGCGAAAAATTTCTATTGACTCGGCAACACTGATGAATAAAGCATTAGAGATGATTGAATGTTTTTATTTATTTGGCATGACAAATATTGAAGCGATAATTCATCCTCAATCAATCATTCATGGTGCGTTAGAGTTAAAAAGTGGGATGATTATTGCAGGAATGGCTCAGAGTGACATGAAAACTCATATCGCTCACAGTCTTTTTTATCCAGAAACTTTTCAAAACGTTGCAAAAAGACTGAATCTTCGGGATTTGCAAAAATTAGAATTTTTTGATACAAGTAGCTCTTGCTTTCCATTTATAAAAATGGCGGATATGATTATCAATCAATATCCACATCTATCTGTCATTTTTAATAGTTTGGGGGAAATTGCAGTCGATTCCTTTATTCAAAATAAAATCTCATTTTTAAAGATTGGCGATTTTGTTGAGCAAAACTTTTTTAAATATGAAAATATTAACGAGCCAAAAAATATTGATGATTTGATTGAGATTGATAAAATGGTTCGAAGTGAGTGTATTTTGACTTTATAATATTTTTTTTATTTTTTTTGTAAAAAAACTATAAAAACCACTTTACTTTACGGAAAAAATATGAAATAATCGTAGTGTCTTGGGGCGTCGCCAAGTGGTAAGGCACCGGTTTTTGATACCGGCATTCGCAGGTTCGAATCCTTCCGCCCCAGATTCAAACAAA
>CAIPFW010000082.1 GCA_903864455.1 uncultured Anaplasmataceae bacterium
AAAAATGAATTGTTTTTTATGGTTTGAAAGAAATGCAATGGCGTTCTTTGAATTTAAATTACAAGTTCTCAGCTCCATTAATAATATCTATCAAATCATTTGTAATATTTGCTTGTCTTTTTTTATTATAAAAAAGTGTGAGATTGTCTTGAATTTCTTGCGCATTCCTCGATGCATTATCCATAGCAATCATACGAGAAGCTAATTCAGAAAAATATGCAGCTCTGAAGATATTAAAAAATTTCACCTTAAGATAAAAATGCAGTAGATATTCTACGATTGAAATTTTATCGTTTTCGTAAATCACTCTCTCATCTTTATTATGATTTATTTCAATGTTATCGTTGCCCAATTGTGTTATAGGTTTTGATTCTTGAGTTAACTCATCGATTGAAAATAAATCCGTTTCACGAACTTCTTTAGACATTGCATTTTTTGAAAAAACATAAATCGCTTTACAGCTTTTTATTTCACCATTTTTTTTCATTAAGAAGATTTTATCTAACAACGCTAAGATTTTGTCTTCATTTTTTATATATTCATCAAATTTGCAACTGAGTTCATGATCGATTATAGAATGAAATTGCCTCTCCATCAAAGTTCGCAATTTATTTCCAATAATAATTATCTTGGGATTTTTTTGATTTTTAAGAATCGCTGTTATTTTTCTCATAATAAGAGAATTATAATTCCCGCATAAACCTCTATCTGAGCAAAATAAAACATATAAATTTGCCTCTGAATTTAACTTGTTTGTTTCTGAATTTTCTTTATCGCTCCTAGATAAGATGTTATTTAAAACATTTTTATCATTCTCTATTGATGAAATAAGAAGGTTTTTCACATGACCTATGACTTTATTTGATGAATTGAATACATCTTGAGCTTTTTTCATTTTTGATGCGGCAATTAATTGCATCACCGAGAAAATTTTTTTCACTGATTTAACAGAATTGATTTTATTTTTTACAGCTCTAAGACTTGTCATATTGATGATTTATAAGTAATTTTTTTATATTATACTCAATAAAAGTCTTTTTTAAAAGAGTTGAATTTTATAGAAGAAGATCGGTCGTCGTTTGATTTTCCTTGAATCTTAAAAAAAAATTGTTAAAATAGTGAGAAAAATATAAAGTCATCTTAAATGAACAAATTTCATTCGAAAGATAAAAACATTCGAATTTATACAAAAGAAGAGTTCGAAAAAATGCAAAATGCATGTCGCTTAACTTCTAGAATTTTGGATCAATTGGCATATTATGTGAAAGCTGGTATCACGACCGACTTTCTTGATAAATTATGCTACGATTTGATAATTAAAAATGGTGCAAAACCTGCGTGTTTAGGTTACCCAGGGCCAGTAACTCCATATCCGAAAACGATATGCACATCAATTAATCATATCGTTTGCCACGGCATTCCAAGTGAAAAAGATGTGTTAAAGAAGGGTGATGTGCTGAATATCGATGTTACCGTGATTCTTGATGGCTGGTATGGTGATTCAAGTCGCATGTATTATGTTGGAAGCGAGAAAGATATTCCAAATTATGCCAAAAAACTTTGTGATAAAACCTATGAATCATTAGAATTGGCGATCGCTCAAGCAAAACCTGGGAAAACTTTGGGCGATATAGGTCATGCTATTCAATCTTGCGTTGAAAGCGCTGGATATTCTGTTGTTGAGGGGTATTGTGGTCATGGAGTTGGTGAAAAGTTTCACATGGAGCCACATGTTTTTCATCATGGAGATGCAGGAAAAGGTTTAGTTTTAGAAGAGGGAATGATTTTTACCATTGAACCGATGATAAACCTTGGTAAAAAAGAAACTTCATCACTGAAAGATGGATGGACTGTCATTACAAAAGATAATAAAATATCAGCGCAATTCGAACATACAGTTGGTATAACCTCAGATGGATGTGTGATTTTTACAAAATCTGAAATTGGTTTTGACAAACCAATGTATGATTTATCAAAATTATTCGTTACAGATAAATTGATATAGAAAGCATTACATTCTTTGATTGTCCTTTTTTTGAGATTCTTCAGCATTTTTTAATGCTTGATAATGAAGAAGTTTCATTTTAAACGGATGTTTCTCTGATTCTTGCATTTCTGCTTTCAAACTGTCTTTTATAAAATTCATTTTCAATTCCCTATCGCCATCATAAACAGCTGCTGCTGTAGATTTTCTCTTCTCAAATTCTTCATTATCAGACTGTTCTTCATTCGAAAGTTCACTACCCGACTGTTCTTCTTTCAAAAGCATTTGTTTTGGAATACCAGTAAAACACATTATCACAATATCAAGACTTGCGTCATTTCGAATATCAAAAACGAATTCTTTTGTTGTATCGATTTCTTTTAAATTAACTCCTGTCCTAAGAGAAATACCATCTAGAATGTCATTTATATGTTCTACTTTCTTTTCATCGTTTTCGTATTCGAAAGTACTATACAACTTCTTTTTATCATTAAATTGAGCAATCGCACTATTTATTCTCTCGCATTCATTCTTAATTAGGTGATGATTTTGAAAATGCTTATTTAAAACGTCTAATTCTGCCTTATTGAGCTTTGTGAAATCTTTTTCCATGATTGCTTTTATATTAGGCAAATCTTTCAAACTAGCTAGAAGCGATTCAATGAGATTCAAATGCAACTTATTACCATTCCCTTTGAAAGATTCGAAAGTTACTTTACCAAATAAAATTCTTTCATTTTTGTCATTCTTTTTTAGAAAAAATTTCCATATAAATGATACCCAGTTCCAGCATGCGATACAGTATATAAATCTCTCCCATAAAGAAAAGTATTTCTTTCTTAAATCTGAGACTGACTTGATTTTATTTTTATCTTTCATTGAATTTTTTTAAATTAATTAACTTCTTCAATTATACACTATTTTTTCATAAAAACAAAAAATAACAAAAATTAATAATTCGCTCATCATTGATGAGTATATTATCAAATTTAGGACAATGATTTTGCTAAAAGATTTTCTAAAATATCAAGCATTCGGCAAGTAAATCCCCATTCATTGTCATACCAAGAAGCGATGCGACATAAATCGCCATCGATAATTGAAGACTCCAAACCATCAATAATTGTGCTGTGGGAATTATGATTAAAATCAACTGAGACAAGCGGTAAATCTGTATATTCTATGATATTTGGAGAATTTCTCGCACCATTTTTGAGAATTTCTTGCAACTTTTCTTGAGAAATTTTTTGCTCCAAATTCACCACTAAATCTATCATCGATACATTCGGCGTTGGAACTCGAACTGCTGTACCAGAGATTTTTTTATTTAATTCTGGGAAGATACTCGCTATCAATTTACTCGCTCCAGTGCTTGTAGGTATCATAGACATCCCACCTGCCCTCGCTCTTCTGAGGTCTTTATGATTTGCATCGAGAATCACTTGGTCGTTTGTATATGAATGAATTGTGGTGAAAAATCCATTTTTAATTTTAAAATTTTCGTGAATTAATTTAATCAACGGCAATAATGCGTTAGTTGTGCATGAGCCAACAGAGATGATTTGTTGCTCTGAAGAAAATTGATAATCATTTACGCCATAAATAATCGTGGAATCGGCATCATCGCAAGGTGCAGAGACTAAGATTTTTTTTGCTCCTCCGATATTTATATGATTTAAAAGTAGAGATTTTTTGTTGAATTTGCCACTTGATTCAATTACAACATCAATATTATCCCATTTTATAGAATGAATATCCATCTGATTCGTAATTTTTATTTTACCAAACCCGCCATCAATCCAATCATCGCCATGCGAAATTTCATTTTGAAATATTCCATGAACTGAATCATACTTTGCGAAATGAACGCACTTGCTTGCATCAGCTGTGCCATTTATGCAAGTTAGATTGATTTTTTCATACAATTTTCTTTCGTAAAAAGCGCGAAAAAAACATCGACCAATCCTTCCGAATCCATTGATTGCTATATTAATCATAATTTTTTGATTTTTTAAAATAT
>CAIPFW010000083.1 GCA_903864455.1 uncultured Anaplasmataceae bacterium
AAATATAATATATTTTTGAAATATATAGACAAATGCCATTTTGAAAGAAAAGGCTTGCCAGAAGTTTTTATAAATCGTGAAAAGTTTATTCCAAACGAGCAAAATGGACCAAAAATTTCATTCAATTTGACCCATAACAGAGCGAATGAAAATGTTCATAGCACGATTTTTGACATTGAAATTGATTATACGATTCATGGTATGGATTCTGTCAATCAAACAAAGCAAGATTATGAAGTTTACACATTGAAACTTATTTACATTGCTTTAACAAATATTGACAATTCTCAATCAATTCCAGAATTGGAATTAAAGCAAATCTTGTTAATCGATGTTCCGCATCTAACATTCCCTCATATTGAAAGATTTGTTTTTGATTTTCTAAGAGATAGTGGTTCAGCACCTCTTCAAATACAACCAATTAATTGGGTTGAATTATTTGAAAAAGAAGAAAAAAATCGTCAAAATATTTATAACGAGAATTAAAAAAAGAAAACTCAAGCTATGCGATAAAATAAAACAACAATAGAAACATAAAAGGCAAAATAAATGTTGCATAAAAAGACAATTTACTTGCTATAGATTGTTTATTTGGATTTCTTTTCCATCGAATCGCTAAATAAAATAATATTCCAACTATGAATGTAATGATAATAGATATACCGCTATTCATGTGAAAAGCGCTCATTGCAATTAAAAAATATAATGCAAGATTGAAAAAGAAAGTATAGAAAATAACATTTCTCCATTTTTCATTTAAATCAAACGGTTGTTTATCTGAACTTCTATTCAGATATAAATTTACTAATTTACCTTGACAAAATAAAGACAGTATATTGAGCGTCATTAATATACTTAATTCGGAATAAATAATAAAATTCGAAATATTGCTAAAAGCGACGCCAATCAAAAAAACAAATATTACAAAACATGAGCAAAAAATTTGTGGCATGAGGCATAGCAATATTGCAAAATATTTTCCTATTTTGTTGTAAGCTATTTTCAATTTCATAAAAATTTTGAGAATCAAGAGTGTATATGATACTCAGTATCAATTAAAGTTAACTTAATAAATCTACAATTAAATTAAGCATTTTACTGATATTTTTTCACTTCTCCAAGGTCGGCGAAACAAACATAATAATTCCACCTCTGTTTACTAAGAATAAAATTGTTTTTTTACCTTTAATTTTTGTCTCAAAATCTTGAATGCTCGTTACAGTTTCTTGATTTACCTGAGTGATTATGTCTTTTTTCATCAATCCAACATCGGCACAAGGTGAATCATTTTTCACATCAACGATCACAACTCCGCTAGAAATACTTTTGTCAATTTTAAATTGCTGTCTCACCTCCTCACTCAAATCAGCTATTGACAACCCATAATCCTTGAACTCCTTTGATTCATATTTTTTAGGCTCAACTTCTTTTTTTTTATTTGGATTTTTTTGATCTTTTAAATTATTAAGCTCTTTATTTTC
This sequence comes from uncultured Anaplasmataceae bacterium, assembly GCA_903864455.1. Classification (GTDB taxonomy): domain Bacteria; phylum Pseudomonadota; class Alphaproteobacteria; order Rickettsiales; family CAIPFW01; genus CAIPFW01. Next base: position 1,482 of record CAIPFW010000083.1, read on the forward strand.
AAGGATTTTTATTTTGACAATTTTGTCTTTTCCTTGTGAAATTAATTTCATCGTTGCGATAGAATCTATCGGCGTAACTGCGACAAGTCTCGGTAATTGCCTCATGGATTTAATTTTTATATCATTAAATTCTAAAATTAAATCTCCAACTTGCAAACCCGCCTGATCTGCAGGGCTATCTTTTATAACTTCAGCAACCAAAGCTCCAGAAGGCTCGCTCAAGCCAAGAGCATCTGCCATTTCTTGATTCAAAGCTTGAATTTTTATTCCTAAATACCCACGCTTGATTTTCTTCCCTTCTTTTAAATCGTTTAAAATCGGAACAGCTAAATTTGATGGAATCGAAAAACCTATTCCAACGTTCCCACCTGATGGAGAGATAATCGCAGTGTTTATGCCGATTACATCACCGATGGCATTAAACAAAGGCCCGCCAGAATGACCACGATTAATAGATGCATCCGTTTGAATAAAATTATCATACGGGCCAGCATTGATATCTCTTGCAATAGCTGAAACAACACCCGTACTCACAGACCCTCCAAGACCAAATGGATTGCCAATCGCAATTGCCCAATGTCCGATTTTTACAAGGTCTGAATCACCAAAAGATACAAAATCTAATGAATTTTTTGGCATCACTTTTAATAAAGCTAAGTCTATCAATTCATCAGCACCTATTAATTTTGCCTTTAATTGCTTGTCATCGCTGAATTTTACGCTGATTTCATCAGCATCCTCAATGACATGATTATTTGTAACGATATATCCATCAGCACTGATTACAAAACCTGAGCCAAAAGTCATTTCCTTGTTTGCATGTGGATTTGCTGGCTTCTCTTCACGCTCACCTTTTTCACCAAATGGCGATGCACCACCACCACCAAAAGGAGAGGAGAAAAATCTATCTAAAAAATCTCTCACATCCTTGTCACCCATTGATATGTGGGCTTTATGATCAACTTTTTTTGTTGTAATGATACTTACAACTGAAGGCATTAGTTTTTCAGTTAAATCAGCAAAACCAACTTTTTCAAAGTTTTTTATTTCTAAATTTTGCTCGAAATGTTTCTCTGGCTTTTGTTCTAGATTTTTTTCTGAGTTTTTTTCTAAACGCTCTTCATCTTTTTTAACCTCATCCCTTCTTATTTCAATTCTTGGTTCAGCTTTTTGTTTAGTAAAGATATCAGCAAACCCTGCTAATTCAACTTTTTCCTTTTGCGACAATGAATAACTTGCCCCCAAGAACGATGAAACAAAAATAAAACCCAAAAGTGCGAAATTTTTATACTTTTTCATATTGTTTATCAAATATCTATTTGCTATTTTGACCTAAATTTTTTAACAAAAACTTTAAATAATCGTTTTCTTCATTCAAAATAAATAAAGTGTTTTTTGAATTAAGAGTTTTTTTATAAGTTTCTAAATACCTTAAATATTGAAAATAGTCAAGATCTTTTGAAAACGCCGTATTATAAATTTTTGCAGATTCTGCATCCGCTTCACCCTTCAGAGTTGCAGATTTAAGCTTTGCATCGGATATTATAAATGCTGATTCTTTATCCGCAGCGGACGTGATGATGGATTTTTCCTGAAATCCTGTAGCACGGATTTCTTTTGCCTCCTTTGCTCTATCAGTTTTCATTCTTGAGAAAATCGCTTCAAGATTTTCGTTAGGAAATCCTACCGTTTTCACTCTTACATCAACAATTTCAATTCCAAATGATTTTGCACTCTCGATAACAGATTTTTTGATAAATAATATTGTGTCGTTTCTGCATTCAGACACAAAGCAATTCAAAGAGACTTTTGCTATTGCCTCACGAGTCGCGGATTCAACAATTGGGGAGATTCTTATCGCCAAATTTCTTTCATTTCTCACTGATTGAAAGAAAAGTAATGGGTCAGCAATTCTATATTTTGTATATGTATCGACTAAAACACGTTTTTGGTCGGAAGCAATAGCTTCACGAAGCTCAGATGAAAAGCCAAGAACTTTTTTTTCAAAATAATTTGCCTTATCTATAAAAGGTATTTTGAAATGCAACCCCGCATCAAGAATCTCCTCACTTACAATTTTTCCGAATTGCAAAACAATCGCTTGTTCACCTTGATTTACAATAAATGCAGAATCTGCAAGAGCAATCAAAGCGATGACAAAAACAACTATAAATTGAATTTTTTTAAACATAATTTTACCTAAAATTGATCATTTATTTTCATCATTATTCTTTTTTGGCTCGTCTTGTATTGGGCTGAAGTTCTTCATCAAATCGCCCATATTCATAATATTGAGATTTTGCGAACCACCCTTGGAGCCCCCAGACCCAATAATAACTTTTTTCGTGTTACCAAAAACATCTTCCATCAAATCGTTATAAAGTCTAATTTTAGTCAATTCTTTATTCTCAGTATACATAGGATAAAGAGACATCATTTTCGCAACTTCACCTTTTGCCGTGTTGACTGTCTGATAATAATACGATTCTGCTTGATTGACGATTTGAGCTGCATCTCCTTTTGCTCTCGGAATCACATCATTTCTATATGCCTGAGCCATATTAATCTCTCTTTCTCTGTCAGCCCTTGCGCTTTGAACATCTCGAAACGATGCAATAACTTGCTTTGGTGGGTCAATTTTTTTTATTGGAATTGAGAGAATTTGAATTCCAAGTTTGTAACTGTCAAGAATTTCTTGCATTATTTTTCTGCATTCGTCAGCTACAATGGCTCTTCCTTCACCAAGAACGAAGAACATATTGTTGTTCCCAACAATCTCTCTCATCACACTTTCAGCAACATTTCTCACTGTTAAAGAAATATCCATTTCTCTCATATTAAAAAGATAGTCACCGGCATCACTGATTCTCCATTGAACGTCAAAGTTTACATCAACAATATTTTCATCTTTTGTAACCATGGTGCTTTCAGTATAAATCGTTGAATCGTCTTGACTTGCGACTGAACGATAGCCGATTTCTTCAGTATTAATAGCCGTTACTTTTACTTTATAAACATTTTCAATTGGATATGGCAAATGATAAGACAATCCAGGGGTTGTAGTAGCATGATATTTTCCAAGACGCATCACAACGCCTTCCTGATCAGCTTGAACTATATAGAATCCAGATATCAGCCATATAAAAGCAACAAAAACAATTGAAGATAAAATAATTTTTGAAAAATTAAAACTTTTATCGTTGTCGTTCGAATTTTTAGATCCATGTGGATTTGGTAATAATTTATCAAAAAAATTTTTAATTTTTTCGTCAAAATTTACCGCACCTCCTCTATTTCTGTTGTTAAAACTATTGTTAGAGTTCGGATTATTTATTTTATTTCTTTTAATTTGCTGAAATGCAATGAATCCAATCGTTGCGGCCATTACAATAAAGTCAATGAATGACATAAATAGATTTTTAGTATCAAATAAATATTAAGTTTATCATAAAAATAGAAAAATTATTCAGAGAATTTGATTTGAATTGATATAAATTCGTGCGAATAATTTATATCAAAAAATCGCTTAAATAAATTCGCAACATTATGTGGAAAGAAAATATTCCTCTCATCAAGGAATACATAATGAAATGCATAAAAAATGCAATTCTTTTGATTAAAAATAATAAATTATTATCGGCATCTATTCTTATCGGATTTATAATTGCGATAGTAATTTTATTGATAATGACATCTATCAAAAAAAAAGAATTGACATTCAGAATCGCACAAGAAATAGAAGGCAAATCTTTAAGCGAGGATTTAACGAATCAAATTATTCATTGGGTGGAACATTATGAGTCAAAAAATTCATTTATAAATGAGCAATATGATAAATTTATAAGGAATGTTTGTGTAGAAAGCGATTTACATAAAAAACTTTTTGATAAGGATATTTGGGAAAAAGATGAATATCACAAAAATCAAGCAATCTTATACGACAATTTTAAACCAATTGAAAAAAATTCTGATTTCACAAAAACTATAGGAAATTATCCATCATTGCATAAGATTTTATCGATTTCAAAAGAAGAATTACATTCCTATATTGCAAAATATGTGGAAAAAAAGCTCGATGAGGCAAAAATTTTTTCATTAAAAATGAAAAGAGGCGATTGGCTTTAAATATAGCGATATTGAATCTTTATTAAAAAAAAATGAAGTAAAGAAATCTGATTATGATTTTTTTTTCTCAAGTCAGAATTTTGAATTCGGATTTCAATAAAATATATACA
>CAIPFW010000084.1 GCA_903864455.1 uncultured Anaplasmataceae bacterium
TCCAGAATCTTTATATTCGATAACAATAAGTATCTTGATTCTTTTCTCTCAATATAATAAAGCTCTATATTTTGATTATACAAATCAAGATAAATTAGAAGTCATAACATCAAAATTATTAAAAATTCTAAATAAAGATAAATATCGAGATTCAGATATTAAATACCTTGAGAATAAAAAAAACAAACCTATCGGGGCAGTAATAAAATTACTTGATGCTCGCAATGTTGTCAAAAGCGACTTCTCTGAAAAGATTAGCGATGAAAATAAAAAATCATTTATTGAAACTCTTGCAGAGGCTTTCATTCTTGATATATGTGATAGAACAACGATATACAACATGATGATTTATAAAAATCAATATATAAATATTGATTACGGCATAAAATACACAAAGAGTCATACTAAAGTGATAAAAAAATTTTGTAAAAATTTAACAAAATGCGATATTGAGAAAGCAAAGAAAATTTTTCTTTCTGAGCTCAAAGATGAGACGGCCCAAAAAGTCAGGTTATTAAAAGTGCATGAATTTTTTTCAAGAAAATCAAATGCAGAATTTATCGATGAGAGGAAAAGTGTATATTCACTTGCGAAATCAATATTAGATAAGATGCCCGATGCTGAATTTATAAAAATATTTGAGAATTTATTGAATAAGAAGAAAGTTAACGAAATGGAATCAGTTTTTAAAAAATTTTATGATGAGAATCCAAGGTATAAAAATATACACTGCGATATTGCTCAATCATCTCAGCTTATACTCAAAGCAATCAACGAATATCAAAGCGCTCAATCAAAATCATAAATTATTCAACATATTTCATATATTCAAAGCTTACTCATCGATTCAAATTATTGAATGATGAAAAAACTCAACATTGAAAATATAAATGACAACTCTAATTCTTTCATCTGTTGGAAAAATAGCAGGAAATACTCTCGGTGGTCCATTGGGCGGTGCGATTGGCGGGTATCTCGGTGCATCGATAGGGTCGTATTTTGATAGAAAGCTTTTCAATTTAAACAAAACACAAAAAATCTCAGGTTATCGACTTGATGACTTAGCTGTTCAGACATCAACATATGGCAAAACAATTCCAATTGTTTATGGAAAGATGCGAATCTCAGGCAATATTATTTGGTCCACAGCAATTAAAGAAGTTTTGAGCTCAGAAATGATTTCGCAACAGTATGGAAAGGGTTTTTCAAGACCATCAGCCACAATTGACAAAACGAATTATAATTACTACGTCACAATGGCGATCGCAATTTGTGAAGGTGAGATTGATGGAATCGAAAGAATATGGGCTGATAATAAACTTCTCGATCAGTCAAAATTAAAATTTCGATTGTACAAAGGAACAGAAACACAAAATCCAGATTCATTTATGCAATCCATAGACGGAATCGATAAAACGCCAGCATATCGTGGATTAGCATATATTTTTATTGAAGAATTTCAAATCAATGAATATGGAAGTCATATTCCAAATTTCACGTTTGAAGTGAAGCGAAATCTTTTGAATGAAAGCTCGATTGAGAACCAAATACAAGGAGTCAATATCATTCCTGCGTCTGGTGAATTCGTTTATGACACTGAAATTCAGTTTAAAAGCGATATTGTAAATTTCAATCAAGCAAATATTATCGATAAAAAGCGCAAACGTATTAATAATAATACAGATTCATCAAATTTATCTGATGCTGTTGTATCGTTAAATCAAATGCATGATTCATTGCCAAATATTCAATATATATCTGTTGTAGTTGCTTGGTTTGCGGATGATTTAAATATTGGAAAATGCAAAATATATCCTGCGATTGAAAATCGCAATATCTCAACTTTTCCTGATGAATGGTCGGTTTTTGGATTAAAGCGAAAAGATGCTCGAATCATTACAAAAGACAAGGATGGAAATCCAATTTATGGTGGCACGATATCAGATAAAGCTTTGATAAATTATCTAAAAGAATTGAAAAAGCGAAATTATAAGGTGATGCTATATCCAATGCTTTTTCTTGATTTGCCTGATAAGCCATGGAGAGGGAGGATGACGGGTGATTCAAACGATGTCAATAAATTTTTTGATATTTCAAGTGGAGCTGGATATGGATCATATAGTGAATTTATTTTGCATTATGCAAATTTGACAAAAGATTTGATAGAAGGAATCGTGATTGGCTCTGAGATGAAGGGAATTACTTCTATCAATGAAAAGCAGAACAATCAAAATATCTATCCTGCGGTAAAAAAATTTATTGAACTTGCGAATAAAGTTCGAAATATTATCGAGCCATCAGTTGCACCGCAAAATTTTAAAAAAATTATCACATATGCATCCGATTGGAGTGAATATCATAGTTACAATGGAGAATATAACCTCGATGAGCTTTGGGCTTCAGATAATATCAATGTGATTGGCATCGATGCATATTTCCCACTTACGGATATAAAATCATATTCATATCAACCAAATCTTGATGAGATTGAGAAAGGATGGACAAGTGGTGAGGGGTATGATTATTATTACAAAGATGGAAATAGGGATAATCCGATTCCATATACAGACCCTAGTTTCGCATGGAAAAATATCGAATATTGGTGGTCAAATGAACATACAAACTATCCTTCTGGCATAAAAAGCCCTTGGAAACCAAAAATGAAAAAAATTTGGTTCACAGAATATGGCTTTCCATCAATTCATGGCTCAACAAATATGCCAAATATTTTCTACAACCCTGAGTCATCGGAAGGTGGCTTGCCTGTTTTTTCAAATGGTGGAATTAATTTTGATATTCAAAGAGTTGGGATCGAAGCAACAATTTCGAAATGGAAAAATTCTCTAATGGTAGAAAGAATGTTTTTATGGTGCTATGATGCTCGCCCATATCCATACTTTCCATTATCAAAAAATCTTTGGTCTGATGGGGATTTATGGACTTATGGTCATTGGATAAATGGAAAGCTTGGTCGTTGTTTATTGGCTAGGATAATTGAAGATCTGATGGAAAGATTGGATTTGAATCTCTCAATTCAAATCAACACTCGTCAACTTTCTGCATCTCTCGATGGCTTTATTATTAATAATAATATCACAATCATCGATGCTTTGAAAATTCTTCAACAATGCTATTTTTTCGATATTTTAGAGAATCGAGAAGAAATAAAATTTTTATCTCGTGGGTATGGTGATGCAATCAACATTGATGAAAATGATATAATTTTAAATAAAACAGAAAAGCAAATTATTATCAAAAGAAACGATGAATTTGATATTGCAAGAAATATAAATTTTTCTTTTATTTCATCGATAAACGATTACGATGTCAGGACTGCGAATGTTTCAAGTAATGATATTCAGAATGAAAATATACCAAAATATGTTCCCGAAAATCGTGATGTTTTGAATATCGACGTTCCAATAGCTATGAATATTTCTTATGCTGAGTCTCTTGCAAATATTATTTTATATTCTGGAATATATCAGCGAGAGCAATATGAAATCAATTTACCAATATCGTATTCGCATTTAGAACCGGGAGATTTGATAAAAATAAATGGCGAAACTCTCAAGATTATCTCAATTAATCATAGCGCCTCTTTAAAAATTCAAGCAATTATAGATGATTATACTTTGTATTTTTTTCGTCAAAATGGATCTTTATTGTCATATTCTGGTTCAGTGGCTTCGAATGATAGAATTTCAAAAACATCATTTTTATATGGAGTGATTCCCGCAATTGATAATAATGGAAAAAATCAACCATCAATACTTTTTGCTGGTTGTGGTGAAGAAGGTTCTTGGCGTGGAGCGATTGGATTAATTGAAAAAAATCCTGCAAAGTATGAATATGGGTTTTCATTCAATGGTGCAAGTAATTTTGGCGAAACGATAAATAAATTTACACGAGATGAAACGATTTTATATGTTCAGATGAACAGTGGAGAATTAGTGTCAATTACGGATGAAGATTTTAATGATTTGAATAATGATGATAACTTAGCCTTTATCAGTGGTGGAATGGTAAACGTTTATGGTGAGGTTATAAAATACAAAAAAGCTGAACTCATCGATAAAAATATTTATAAATTGACTGAATTTAAGCGAGGGCTCTTTAGTACAGATATTTTTATTGATAAGCATGAAAGTGATGATAAATTTATCGCAATTGATGAAAAGACAGCACGATTTTATTTGAATAATAGTGACAGTGGCAAGACAAAAAAATTTAAAATAATTACTCTTGGTGATGATTTTGCAAATGGTGAGGATATTGTCATTAATCAGATAATGGAAGATGTTGAATATTATACAGGCGTGAGAAACCCAGAAATTTCAAGATTTTTTGGAAAAGATGATGACAGAAAATTATTGATAAAATGGGATTTTGAAAGAAATAATTTTTCTTTTAAAGTGAATATTATCGAATTATTTGGCTCCCAAATTCTTTTAAATAAATCATTTGAGACGAATGAAAAACAGCTACTCTATGAATTTATGAATTCTTCGATTATCGCAATCATTTATCTTTATAAAAATGGTGAGAAGCGTGGATATGGGCTGTATTTATGGATCGATGGTGAAAAAGGGGAGGTTTTGAAGAGCGAGTATATTGAGTGAATATTAATTTTTTGACAAACAATCATAGCTAAAATATGATGGGTTTAATTATTAATTATAATTATAATTTACAACGATATCATTTCAAACCGCAAGACTCAATCACTTGAATTCCAAAATTTCTTATTTTTTTAAGCAAAGAATTTGAATTACCAAATAATTTCACAAGAAGATGAGTGAAGCCAATCATTGTAAGATTTGGAACGATTCGAGAAAGATGAAATTTTTTTAAAACTATCTCTAATTCAATATTTAAATCATATTTTTCCAATAATTCGATTAATTTATTTAAATCACCAATCGTCAAATTAAAACCTTGTCCAGCGATTGGATGAATTGCATGGTTTATATCGCCGAGAAAAATGATGTTATGAAGATAATAGCTTTTCAAAAAAGATAATCTTAATGGAAAAGTTTTTTTTTCATCGGAGATAATTTTTATTTCCCCCAAACAATGATTAATTTTTTCATTAAAAAGAGTTAAAAAATCATTCTCATTCAAACTTTTTATATAATTATGTTGTAAATTATCATTTATCCAGACAACAGCGGACTGATTTTTATCGCTAGAATTTGAAAGCAATGGCAGTAAGGCAATCGCACCATCGGGAAAAAACTTCTCGACAGCAGTTCCATCATGGGAAAATTCATGATTTATATTAAAAACGATGGCCTGCTGTTTATAATCATGCGTTATTTTTTCAAGATGAAA
>CAIPFW010000085.1 GCA_903864455.1 uncultured Anaplasmataceae bacterium
AATGTTAAATAAAAATAAAAACGAATCTGGTGGACAAGGCTTTGTAACTCCAAGTTATAGTTCAAATAGAAGAGAAAGCGTAAATATTCATATCAAGGAAAACAATACATCGAAGTTGATAAAAAACAATATAAAATTAACCGATAGTGACTACAAAAATATCAATACTTTTTTTTCAAATAAAGATTTTATTTTAACTATTGTAGATAAGCAAATTTTTCTCTCTTTTGAATTTACCTTAAATCAAAACTCCCAATCTTTTGTTGAGCACAAAGCAACTTTCCTCAATTTACTCTTGGGATTGGAAAAGATTTTCTTGACATTAAAATATGATAGTCAAAATAAAGAAAAATTTACAATTGAAATAAACACGCTTTTTTTATTAAAAAAAATAAAAAAATTCAATATGAATCATAAATCAAAATCTATATTTTATAATTTTTTACTAGGTATCGGAGAAATAAAAAATATTAATAATAAGAGCAATAGTAAAAAAATATTTACTGATGAAAACATCAAATATGAAGAGAAAGAACTTCTGAGTAATTCAATGAATTCGAATGACATCTTTCAAAAAGATAAGCATGAAGAGCATTCAAACCAAAATGATTTAATACAATTAAACGAAGCGAGTGACCAGATAAAAAAAAACGATGAAAGTGATGAAATGAGCGAAGCAGAGAATACTGAAAATTTAAGGAGAGTCCAAGATAGCCAAAATTTATCGATGATGAGAAGGCTATCTCAGATATATCTTGAGAATCAAGTCAAATCTAAGAGTGAGGGTAATTTAGTTGAAATTGGAGAAGAGAATGATGAGAATATTGAAATAGATGAAGAGAATGAAAACATTCAAATAAATGCAAACAATGAAGAAGAGAATGCAAATATTCAAATAAATGAATTAGTTGAAGAGAATGCAGATAATGAAGAGATTGAAGATGGCAAAGTGGTTAAAAATATTCAAATAGACACAAACAAAGAAGAAGAAAATCAATATATACAGATAAACAAAGGAGAGGAAAATAAAGATGTACAAATAAACAAAGAAGAGGATGAAGAGAATGCAGATAAAGATAAACTCAAAAACCCAGATATAGAGAGCTCAGATATAGAAAGCCAAGATCCAGATGATGCGGAAGTTTCTAAACTTCTTTCTAATATAATAGAACGCAGTATTTCAATGATTGTGAATCAGGACTCTCAGCACGATGATTTAAGTAGTGAAAATAATAAAAATTTAGATTCTCTTTTGAAAAGCAGCATTGAAGAGAATCGTATTAATATTGTTAATATTGATGAAGTTATTGACAATCCTCATAAGAACATCAAATTAATAGAAAACCTAGATTTAGCAAATGAGAATACAAAACTTCTAAAGGATGCAGATAATTCCAACCAACGCAAACAATATCAAAATCAAAATCAAAAAATAGATTATCAAGCTTTGAAATTTCAAATAAATGCAATTTTAAAATTTTTACTTCATTCGGTAAAATATATGTTCTCCATGAATACATTAAGTGATAAAGAAAAGCAAATGGAACCTCAGAAATTAAAGAGATTTATTGAAAATGATAATGCATTTAACTTAATCAGCCGAAGAGTTGCAAAATTAGAATTTAATGATTTGATGGATTTGAAAACAAAAGAGCAGAGTATATAAACAAAAAGTGGTATAGTTCTTCTATATCAACCACCATCCTTCATTTTCTCAGTTCTAAAAACGAAAAGCTTTGCATCTTTATTCAAATAAAAATTCCTATTTCTTCCTAATTTTTGCTCGCATAGCTCCTCCATAAAATCTTTTAAATTATCGAAATGCTCAGCCACATCTGGTAAAAACACACCTCTATTATGATTTTCATCCTCAATAATTACGCCATCGAGACCGAAAACAATCTCCTCATATGAATGAATTCTTTTTGGCTCCGTGAGTATAGAAATCTCGATTTTTAAATCATTCAATTCGCTTTTTTCAACTTTTGAAAATCTATGATCGTTGAATGCCGACAAAAGGGTGTATTTTATAATCGCTTCATTAATTGGCAATTCTGGTTCTAAGGTTCCAATGCAACCTCTCAATTGATTGTTTTTATATAAAGTTACAAAAACGGCACATTTATCATTTGTAATGTCCAATTTTTCAACGTGATTTTTAACACCATGCAACGCATTGTATAAAGTTTGATGAGCTAATTTTAATAAATAATCTTTATATTGTGAGTATTTCATTTATTCGCCTTGATAAAAAATGATTGAGCTATACCCCACTACTCTTGATGGAGGCGATTTTAAAGAAAGAATTTCACCACCATTAAAGGATGTAGAATAGTTTAATAATTGTGTTTGAAGTGATAATTGATTTGCAATGCCCACTAAAGATAATATTCCAACACCGCCGCATGCTCCTTGATGATGAACGACATCATCAATAATTTTCGATTCATCGCAATTTAAAATATGATTTATTGTTTTTCCATCAATATCATTCGCAATTTTTTCTTCATGATAATGAGATAAATCTGATGAAGCAATAAAAATTGTATTTGTATAAGATTGAATTGCATTGAGTATAATTTCACTCATTTTTTTATACAAAGAAATATTGTTGCATAAAAATGGAATAATTTGAACTTCTGGCAAAAAATATTTTAATAACGGCATTTGAACTTCCAGCGAATGCTCCATATTTTCTTTTTCTAGTCTATGAGGAATATTGTTTTCTTCAAATTTTTGAATAAAAAACTTCAACATGCTTTGATTCGTAGAAATATTTCCGAACGGCGTTTCCCATTCTTGATAATCTGGAATGACGATGTCATCACTGCCATCAGAGTGATATGGGCCAATCATTATGATATTTTTTATATTTGATGATTTTTCTAAAATTTTATAAACATGCGATGCGCAATATCCAGAATAAATATAGCCAGCATGAGGAACAATTGCACCATGAATTCTGCCATGAATTTCAGGCAATTGAACATTTTCTTCAAATTTTTTGACGATATTAGTTATTTCTTGCAAATCTTTCGGATAAAATGAATCGGCGTGAAATGATTGACGAATATCTTTTGACTTCATGAGGCGTATTTTTTACTTTCTCAAATTATACTCGGTGTTTATTAATTTTTACACTATTGAAAAAATAATTTCCCATCTTTGCAATGAAAATTCATCTTGCCATTTAACAACTCTAAAGCCCTTTTTCCAAAAATTTCGTATCTCCAGTCATTTTTATGAAGTCGATGGTTTTTCCCCAAGATGATATTGAGTAAATCTTGTTTTTCAGCGATGAGCCTTGGTGCGACTTGATATTCATAACTTACTTTTCGCAAAATATACTTCAATAAAATAAAAATATGAGATTGATCGTAACTTAATTCATTTTTTTTATCATCTAAATCATTTATTTCATTCAAATCATTCTCAGAATACTCAATATTCAGAATATTCAGAATGTTTTGATAGTGCTCCTCATTCAAAAAATGATATGGCGTATTTTTAAAAATATGCTGAAGGCGATTCAATGTAAGATTTTTAGCTTCGATGATATTTTTTATTAAATTGAGCGATTCGATTTCATTTTCATGAAAAAAATCTATCAATTCTTTCATGATTAAATGCTTGGTTTTTTCGGTCAAAACAATATTATATTTTTCAACGAGGTCATGAGAGGTGAGCTTTTGATTTTTTATATTTTCAATCTCCGCCATATAAGACTTCGCCCAATGCAGTTTGCTTTTCTTTTGAAGCTTTGCAACAACCATTGGATATATTTTGTAAAGATGGAAAACATCAGTCGCAGCATACTGAAGTTGTTCGTCGCTGAGTGGTCTCTCCTGCCAATTGTCCATCTGATGACTTTTGTCAATTTTAATTTTTAAAAATTCGTGAACCAGCGCTTGATAAGAATATAATTCTTCAACATGAAGAAACATCATACCAATCTGTGTATCAAAAATATTTTTCACTTTAATTTTGAGGTCATTTTTCAATATTTCATAATCTTGCTGATATGCATGAAAAACTTTTGTTATTTTTCTATCCTCAAAAATCTGCTTGAGACGTATTGGGAAAACGCAATGATTCTTCCCTTCTCTTATTTCAATAAAATCATTGATATCGAGAAGATAATTCAAATTATTACAACAAATTTGAATCATCGATAAAACAAATTTCTTTTTCTTTCTGTCCGTAAAAAATTCAGTATCAACTGCGATATATTCTTGAACGAGAATTTTATCGCATAATTCGTTCACTTCTGCTTCATTTCTCAGAATTTGATATTGATGGTTCATTCACTTTTTCTAACTATATTGCTCATTTATTCGCCTTAAAACCTCACGATAACCGTCCATAACATCTCCCTCATTATTTCTAAAAATATCCTTGTCTAGTGACAATCGAGTATTTTTATCCATCAATCTACAAGTATCGCAACTAATCTCATCGCCAAGAAGAAGTTCATTTTTATTGTTTATTCCAAATTCGATTTTAAAATCGCATAAAATGATATTGATTTTATCAAAAAAATCAATCAATAGTTGATTTATTTTGCTCGTTGTAGTTTTAATTTCATGAAATAATTTTTCATCTCCTTTTAACAAATATTTTAAAACATAATCTTCTGAAATCAGCGGATCGCCGAATTCATCTTTTTTATACATGAATTCTATTAATGACAAAGGGAGCTCCTCACCCCTTGTGAAATGACTTTTTTTTAAAATCCCACCAAATGCATAATTTCTCACAGTCACTTCAATTGGCAAAATTGTCAATTTTTGAACAATCTGAGAGTCACCCTCGCTCGATATTAAATGAGTTTTGATTCCGTTTTTTGTCAAAAATTCAAAAACTTTTGTTGAAATTTGACAAGATATCAAACCTTTATCTTTAAAAATAAACTTTTCTGGATTGTTGAAAGCTGTAATGCTATCTTGAAAAACTTGAAGAACTTGATTGTCATCGCCCTCTACTTCAAAGATTGCCTTTGCCTTTCCTTGATAAATTAATTTTTTAGTCATTATTTATTTATGTATTTTGAATATTAATTATATTGTTATAATATGATGAATTCAAGGAAAATATTATGAAAATTAAAATTAACAGTGAAGAAAAATTATTCGATTGCGAAAAAATCTCTTTAAATGAATTGTTGAAAAAATTCAACATAGATGAAAAATATAATGTTGTCGCTGTAAATTATGAATGTATAAAAAAATCACAATATTCAGACACTGAGATAAAAGATGGCGATGAAATTGAGATTCTCTCACCTATGCAGGGTGGGTGAAATCTAGATTAAAATATTAAAAAGTAGTGAATTTTATATTGAAAGGAAGTTTCACTGAATTAAATTACTATTTTCAATATATTAAAAATGATATAATTTGGTCTAAAAAATATACAGTTTAATCAAATGTTGAAATTTTTAAGAATCGAAAAGTCAAAGGGTAGAATTTATAAAGAGAATAATAAAATCGATGACTTTCAACATGACGCGATGAAAATTATTTACTCGAGTAATTTTCGAAAATTGGAATATAAAACTCAAGTTTTTTTCAACAATGCCAATGATTATTATAGAACTCGTCTCACTCATACGTTAGAAGTCGCTCAAATATGTAAAATGATATGCTCAATTCTTGGCCTGAACGGAGGTTTATCAGAGGTGATTTCCTTGATTCATGATATTGGTCACACTCCATTTGGTCATTCGGGGGAGGATGGTTTGAATGAGATTTTATCGAAATATAAACTCCCCAACTTTAATCACAACATTCAATCTATTCGAGTTGTGGATTTATTAAGTAAAATGAGCGATGATTTTTGCGGTTTAAATTTGACATATGAAGTGATGGATGGGCTGATTAAGCATAATGGAGCTATTCAAAATAATGAAAATAACTATTTAAATCATATTGCCCCAAAATATAACATTGATTTGTCTGTTGAGTCATCCCTCGAGGCTCAAATTTCGTCAATTTCTGATGATATAGCGTATATAAATCATGATATTGAAGATGGTTATAGGTCGAGACTTCTGTCTTTTGATGATATCGCTTCATTGCCAATTATCGGCGATTTTATACAAAAAGAATACAATAATAAATCTATCGATTCAAAAAAAATGATTTTAAAAGAAGCGATAAATATCTCTCGGCAATTTATGATTGATGATGTGATAAAAAATATTTATGAAAAGATACAAAAATATCAAATACATTCTCTGGAAGATTTTTTCGCAGCAAATCAAAATTTTGCAACTTTTTCTGAAGATGTGTCGAGTAAAAAACTTGCTTTAAAAAAAATAATTTTTGATAATTTGTATAAAAGTAGCGAGCTTTCCATCACTGCATTTAAAATGAAAAATGTTGTAAAGGATCTGTTCGAGTTTTATTTATTCAATGAAAATTGCTTGCCGAATGACTGGCAGGATAAAATAAAAAATTGTGAAAAATATTTAGTGATTTGTGATTTTATAGCAGGCATGACTGATAGATATGCATTGCATCTTCACGAAAGAATTTTTCATTGAGTCTTTTATTAAATCTTCAACTCACTGAAATCTGATAAACTTTTGCTATATCCATTCAAAGCTAAAATAAGATTTTTTGTTGGTTTATGAATTTTTTGCAAATCTCTTTCACTAGATGATTTTGTTATTGGGGTTAAAGTTTTGAGTGATGCTGATGGGTGAGGGGATTTAAAAAATACTGATGAGTAAGAAGATATAGAAAATATATTTGAAGGTGGTAGAGATTCTGATGCTGAAATTATTTCACAACTTGATTCATCGCTTGATTTTGATCTTTTTGTATTCGGAATATGGCTATCGCTAGAATATATTTTATTTTTCTCTACATCTGAATAATCTTCAATCCTTGGATTCAGGAGTTCTGGAAATTTCGCATAAAATTTCTCTTGCTCGCAGAATGAGTGGATTTTATTTTCTTCAAGATTGATTTCATGAAATTCAAATCCAAGTTCTGTATAAAAATTTATAAAATCATTCACTGCTTCGTTTTTGTTTAATTTTATGCGAGAATTGATAATCATCGGCGCTAAAGACAAAAAGCAAAGATATATATATTCTTGAAAATAGTAATCAAGGAGATGTTTCATAGCGTTTTTTGTAATTTCGTTAAATCTACTTTCTTTACTAGAGTAAAAAATAATATTGATTTTATTATCCCAAATAGTAATCTTTCCAAGATTGCTATGTTTGTCAATTTGAATATTTTTTCGAAGTATATTGCAGTTTAGAGATTCGAAAAGTCCCGTAGAAGTTTTTGATTCTGAGACCTCAAAGGAAATATTATCATCGCAATTAATAAGCGTCATTGTATTAATTTTTTTTATAAAAGAAAAATTAACATTTTAAAGAAAAAAAATAAAATGTCAAATTTATAAATAATATGGTTTGGATTGAGATATTTAAAAATATTAAGCGTAAAACAAACGCAATGGGTTTATTATAAGTTCCGCTTGAATGAAATTTACATTAAGTACGGTGACAATTATTTTGAAAGAATTGATTTAAGAGGTAAATTAAAAGACGAAGTTAAAAAGATAATTTCCGATTTACCTAAAGATGTTAAGATAGCTGAAAGCAGAACCGCCGCATTTTCAAAGACTGAAGGTGCTCTGTTACTTCTTGACCTCAAT
>CAIPFW010000086.1 GCA_903864455.1 uncultured Anaplasmataceae bacterium
ATATCCTAGGATCTTATATTGCAAAGAACTCATTAATATTGGAAAATGATATCAAGAGCATCATTGAGCACTCAGAAACAAAAAAAGTTTCAGATCCTGTAAAGCTTTTAAAGATTTATCTTCAAAAGGATTTCTTTAGTAATCATCATATCGATGCATTGATATGTGTATTTAAATATGAGGCACGAAAAAACGTCAAAATCTTGAATGAAGCAATAGAATTTGCAAAAAACAACAATATCGAAGAAAGCAAAATTGAAAAACTTCAACGCATAAAATACACGATAGAACTGAATATACCATCAACAATCAAAGCACTTATAAAAAAAGATGGTCTCAAATTTTTTGTCAATTCTAATAAAGAGACCCAGAGAGACAAAAATGGTGATTTTATTATTCGAATTGGTCATAAAATAGATGATCGTTTAGAATTATGGTCCACTATATTACTTTCAAATCATAGTAGCCCTTCTTATATCAAATATTCGCAGCTTTTTTCTAAATTCGAGAATTGCACTTATAAACATGGTGAAATAAATTCTGATAAAGGTACGTGTGAATTTGACTATATGTCTGGGCACACAGACATGACTATTTATAAAAATTCAAAAAATTTCGAACGACTATCAAACGCTATTGAAAAGAAAAAAGAATACGTAAAAGAGCTTGATATAGCGAATGGTAAAAAAAATAAATATATCGATATAACTGGTGAAGTTGCTCAGATTTTAGATGAAGCGATCGAGAGGGATCATAATCCTAAAATTGAAATTAAGAATAGTGAAGCGCTATATGGTCAAAACATTAAAAAATAAATCATTACCTTAAGCGGCCGCCACCGCCTCCCTTCTCTTCTTCATGATTGCAAAATCTTCATCCGCATGATATGAAGAGCGAACAAGTGGGCCAGAAGCAACCATCAAAAACCCCTTATTTTCAGCGATTGTTTTATATTTTTCAAAATTTTCTGGCGTAACATATCTTTTCACTTCGGCATGTTTTGGCGTTGGTTGCAAATATTGCCCTATCGTTAAAAAATCAACTTTTGCCGATCTCAAATCATCCATTACCTGCAGGATTTCTTCATCATCTTCACCTAAACCGACCATAATCCCAGATTTTGTAAAAATTTGCGAATTTCCATTTTTTACTTTATTCAACAAATCCAAAGAATTGAAATATCTCGCTCCGGGTCTAATTTCACGATATAATCGAGGGACTGTCTCAATATTATGATTAAAAACATCTGGCTTTGCATTTACAATAATTTCAAAAGCATCGCCTTTTCTCAAAAAGTCAGGAGTCAGAACTTCAATCGTTGTATCTGGGGACAACAATCGAATATTTTTTATACATTCGGCAAATTGACTTGCACCACCATCAGCCAAATCATCTCTATCCACTGAAGTAATCACCACATGCTTCAATTTTAATTTTTGTATAGCGATTGCAAGATTCATAGGCTCATGAGGATTTACAGCTCCCGGAACACCTGTTTTTACGTTACAAAAACTACAGGCTCTCGTGCATGTATCTCCCAAAATCATAGCTGTCATGTGTTTTTTTGACCAACATTCTGATATATTTGGACATGCTGCTTCCTCGCACACGGTGTTCAACCTTAATTCCTTCACCAATGATGTCGTATAGTGATAATCTTCCGTTAAACTGACTCTTTTTTTTAACCATTCTGGTTTTTTTAATTTTTCGCTCATAATTTTAATTTTTTATTTAATTATAATATAAAGAGCAAAATATACAAACTTCAAAACTAAACATCAGCAGTAAAATTCCTTCTTTATCAGAATAAGCATTAAACCCATTGCATTTCTCATAAAAGTTTAAAATCTATTATTTTAAACTTTTATTAGAAATACAGCTGGTTTACAATATATCTTTGATATATTTATTTTATTTAAAATATGCAAACAAATAATGATATGCCAACTCATCTCGATCCTGCATTTTATGATCAGCCTGTTGTTAAAAAATGGCAAAAAATTTATTATAAATTATGGAATGCAGAATGGGAAAAAAATGAAAAAACTTTTGAACAATGGATCAAAACACAACCTATAGAAAATCAAAAGCAATTAAAAGTAATTTTTAATTCAGCGAAATCTATACTTAATTTCATAATGCAAAACATCACTATAAGCATTACATTTCTTAAAAGTTTTAACAAAGAAAACAACGTAGAATCGCAAAAAGAATTGTCTATTATTAGCGAGAGCGAATTAGCGAAGCATCATAAAACAAAAAGTATGCACATTATGAATTGTGGAGATACAGCGAATCATATCTCCGCTATTTTAAAGGTCTGTGGGAGAAGCAATATAATTGTTTCATCACAACCAGATCACGGTTTTAATATCTTCGAATTAAACAATAAGTTTTATTTTTTTGATGCTTGGAGTGGAGGAATTATGAAAGAATTTACACCGCGAATATTTTTTAAAAATTGCGACTTAGGAGGATGTTATAATTTGCAAGATTCGAATAGAAATGATCATTCTCTACAACCTCATTTGTTTAAAAAAATCATTAACGATATAAACCAATCTTTGAATACAAATAAAGATATAAAAGCAATTTTGACAAACAGAATGAATGGATATTTTAATTCTTTCGATTTAGATGACTATTCAAATATTTCTAGATTGAAAGAAATGAATTCATTAATGGAAATTTTTAATCAAATATCCGATGATCAAAAAGAAAAACAATCAATTCAAGAGAAAGTAATTAAACAACCAAAATACTTCTATATGAATCAAAGACGTTTAAATGAATTTTTGTGTTAGATAAATAAATCATAATGGTTTCCAGACACATTAATGGAGTTCAAAACAAGTAAAATATTAACTCCAATGTTACAATTCTTACCAATTTGGGTTTCAGATTA
>CAIPFW010000087.1 GCA_903864455.1 uncultured Anaplasmataceae bacterium
AGTGAATCTCAAGAATTCCTTTTAGATCAAAGTAATTCTTGAGAAACAAATATGATGGTTTAATGGAATTTTTTATTTAAGGGGAAATGCAATGGGTTTTTTATTATCTGTAGTTTGATTAACACTGCAAATCAATATAAGATATATATCTAATATTAAAGATAATTCTCAATGCTTTATAAAATTTTTCTTTTTGCTCGCTCACTCTTATTCAATATCTTATCTTTTATATATATCATTTTCATCACGATACTTTTTGTTCCACTCAATCTTATTATTGGTGAAAAATCATCAAAAATCGTAAGTAAGATTTGGCCAAAAGGAACACTTTTTTTATTAAAATATATTTGTGGTTTATCTTATAGGATTGAGGGTGAAATTCCAAATCATCCTGTTATTTTCGCTTCAAAGCACCAATCAGCAATGGAAACGATTATTTTATTAGGATTATTGAATTATCCAAAATTTATTTTAAAAAAAGAATTACGAAAAGTTCCATTTCTTGGAATTCATTTTCAGTTGATGAATATGATCATTATAAAAAGAGAGGGTTTAAAAGAAACAGCGATGGAGATGTCAGATAGTGCGAGAAAATCAATACATGATGGTAGATCGGTGATTTTATTTGTCGAAGGGACTCGAGTCGCTTATGGTGAGCCAACGAAATGCAAAGCAGGTTTAGCTTTAATTCAAAAAGATAATGATTATGCGGATATTTGTCCAATTGCAATGAATACAGGAAAATTTTGGCCAAACAACTCATTTATAAAATATCCTGGTATTGCAACGATAAAATTTTTACCTATAATTGAAAAATCAATTCACTACAAAGAAATCAGTAAAAAAGTTGAGAAGGAGCTGGATGAAAATTCGTTTTAGCTTGTTGCTTATTCATTAATAATCAATCTATTTAAAAAAACTCTATTTCTTATCATAAGCCATTTTAATTTTTGTGAAACCAAGGTTATTAAGCGACATTAAAACCTCAATAATTTTTTGATATGGAACCGTTAAATCACTCGCTAAAATCACTTTATCAAATTTGTTATTCAGCGAAGCAATATAAGTTTCAAGATTATCGATTCGCTCATCATTTATGAAAATTTCATTATGGCTGTTGATTGAAATAATCAAATCATCTTGACTACTCACATTTGGACCTTTTTCCGTTGAGACTTTAGGTAAATTTAAATCAACATCGTTATGAACCATTTGTGCCGTCATCATAAAAATAATAAGCAGAACCAGCAATACATCAAGCAATGGCGTAACATTTATCCCAACAACATTTCGACGCATTCTTTTGCTATTTTTTCGCCCTATACTTACTCCTGCCATATTATTTTTTCGAAGAAGATGAAAGAAGTAGATTTGCAACAATTATCGAAATATCATCAAAGAATTTTTCCGATGAATTATAAATATAATCAATCTTTGAGGTAAATTTATTATAAAAAATCATCGCAGGTATCGCAACAACGAGGCCAAGCGCCGTTGTAAATAAAGCTTCCGCTATTCCCGGTGCGACAACGGTGAGGCTGACATTCTTACTCTCTCCAATCGCTTGAAAGCTATTCATTATTCCAAATACAGTTCCTATCAAACCTATGAAAGGCGTTGTGTTTGCTATACTTCCCAATCTATCGATTTTATTTTCAATAATCTGCATTTTTACATTGAAATATTGATCGATTAAACTTCGCAATTCAGCAACGCTATAATTTTCATTATTGTGAGTAACAACAAAATCTCTCATTTTTTTAAAACTATTATAAGTAATCAGACTGTGATAATTGTCACTCTGACCAACCAAAGCTTTCACTGTCTGTTCATTTGTTCCACGATTTTTTAGATAAAAAGCTTCAAATTTTTTTAATCTCCTTATCTGCCCAGAAATTACAAATGTTTTTTCAATAATTATCGCCCATGAAGAAAAAGATAGAAAGATTAAAACAACAATAACGATTTGAACAACAAGGCTTGCTTCTAAAAATAAATTGAAATAATTATATTCCATGGTAAAGAAATTACATGCATTTTTTTAAAGCATTATAACCTAAGGGAGCCATAAAAACAATAAAACATCAAACTTAACAATGAATTTTTTTAATAAAATTTTAATATTTACTATTGTTTTGTAATGATGTATAAAATACACATATCTCAAAAATATTAAAATTATGAATTATAAAAAGCTTTCATTATTTTTTTTATTATTTTTCCTTGCAAATGGTGGGCATTCAATCGATGCATTTGTTTTCGAGAAACCATGCCCTTTGTATGAAGTGAATAATGAAAATTACAAAAAAATCGGAAAGCTAGAAGAGAGCAAGCAATATCAGTTTAAAAAATTTCATCAAATTAAAAGAAAAAATTATGCAGTGATTGAGGATGAAAATCATAAGGAATTGCACGTAAACAAGAATTGCGGTTATCAAAAATTTGAAGAAAAACCAAAATTAGAAAAAATTTTCAGCGATGCGGAGGTTGAAAAATTAAATTCTATAAGCGATTTTGATAAGGAGATTATTCATTTCTGTGGGTATCTAGGTAGTCATCCAACAAAAGAAAAATTTATAGAAATATTGTCGAGCGAAAAATATCGAAAAGATTTTGATTATATATATGAAAAACTTGATAAAAAGATTTTTTCATCATCCATCTCGGATGAAGATAAAAATGAGTTTTTAATCAATTTAGTCAATATTTTATTTAAAACTGGTGGCTTTACTCACTCAGCCTGTGGTTTTGTTCGAGGCGAAAAACTTGCAGGACCTCATTATTACTATCGTTTTTTAGATTTACAAAAGAATGAATTTATAGGAACAAATAAGGTCAAGGATTGTGGAAAAAAAAATCACGATCACTCATCACTGGTAAAAAATTACGATATCGGTTTCTTTGATGCGAATAAAAACCTTCATGCAAAATGTCATAATAGCTATGTTGAGAATTTTGAAATAAGGGATTTAATCGTGGCGATGGGTCACATTGGTAAAATTAAAAATATCGAAAACAACGAAAATTCAAATCATTCAGATAAAATGAAATCATTTATTCATAAGGTAAATTTCAAAGATAAAGAAATTTCGTTCAAAATTGTATACAATAATGATAAAAAATCTTTAATCACAATTTATCCGATTGAAAAACAGTGAAATTTAATACATCTCTTTGTAAGACTGAAAATCTAGGATGATCTTAGATTTATCGATTCAGTGAGAATCAAACTTTTCAAAAGACCTCACTCTTCGATATTCAAAACGCGATTTATTTTTCTAAAATTTTGATAAATTTCTATGAAAAACAAACGCAATACTTTATAACATCTTGACAAAATACAACCACAGATATTATAATAAAAATCTGCGATTTATATTTTTCCCTATGATTACAAGCCTAGGTAAGTGTTGATCGCGGCGAAGTTTTCATTCACAGTTGCGAATTCAGCGCTCACTGAAACTGAAGTTGGATAGTCTGCAAGCGCAGTAGTTAAAGCTGTTGTTAGAACGTAAGAACTAAGTGTAGTCGTTAAAGCGGTTGAAAGAACATAGTTACCCAATAGGTTAGTTGCTAAAGTTCCACTAAAAGACAAGGGCGTGATAGTAGTAAGAGACATGATGTCACCTATAAAAAAATTAAAAAGCTGTGAAAATAAATATTTCTTTAAATCAATTTCTTGTTATAAAAAATTATTTATCTTACACGGCAATAATGATTCAAAGCATTTAATTAAAGGTGAATTAAAAAACCTTAAAACATTAATTTTTGTTTTTCTATGTGAAGATTATGACAATTTTTTGAATAAAAGTATCTTATTCGTTTTAAGTAATTTTAAATTAGATTTATAATTGATGTCGAGATCGAAGAAAAGCCATCATCAATTTTAATAAACTGATCGTCAGCATCTATTCCTGCAGAATAATCCCTGAGACTCAAAGGAGCTATTGGCTTATAAAGAAGGGCAGCTTCAACTTTTGTCAAATAATCATTCAATGAACTTTGCGTTGCGTAAGTCGAACTCGCATTTGCAGTAGTTAAATAGTTACCTAAAGAACTTTGCGTTGCGTAAATCAAACTTGCATCTGTCTTATTTAAATAATTTGAACTCGCATTTGCAGTAGTTAAATAGTTACCTAAAGAACTTTGCGTTGCGTAAATCAAACTTGCATCTGTCTTATTTAAATAATTTGAACTCGCATTTACAGTAGTTAAATAGTTACCTAAAGAACTTTGC
>CAIPFW010000088.1 GCA_903864455.1 uncultured Anaplasmataceae bacterium
ATTTTACTCGCAGAAAACACATTGCATTTTTTCTACCAATACAAAAAATCACTAACTTTCAAAAATTAAAAATTTTGTTAAAATATGAAAAATATATTAAATTTATATGATAAAAAGAACAGATATAAAAAAAATTTTAATTATAGGAGCTGGACCTATTGTAATTGGTCAGGGCTGTGAGTTTGATTATTCTGGGACGCAGGCTTGCATAGCTTTGCTAGGAGAGGGATATGAGGTGATTTTACTCAATTCAAATGCAGCGACGATAATGAATGATCGCGAGCTCATAAAAAATCACAATTCAAAAATCAAAACTTATATTGAACCTCTCACAATAGAATTTCTTGAAAAAATCATCGCGAAAGAAAAACCTGATGCAATTTTACCAACTGTTGGTGGGCAAACGGCATTAAATTTAGCTGTTCAAGCATATGAATCAGGTTTATTAAAAAAGTATAATGTTGAGATGATTGGAGCAAAGCTTGAATCAATAAAAAAAGCTGAAGATCGCCTGCTTTTCGCAAATGCTATGAGAAAAATAGGCCTATCATTGCCGTACAGCGTTGTTGTTGAGAGTTTAGAGCAGGCAAAAAAAGAAATAGCGAATATCGGCTATCCTGCCATTATTCGCCCATCATTCACTCTTGGTGGGACGGGGGGTGGAATTGCATACAACAAGGATGAGTTTGAAAGAATGATTGCTGAGGGTTTGAACGCATCGCCAACTCATTCAGTTCAGATGGACAAGTCAGTTCTTGGTTGGAAGGAATATGAGATGGAGATTATGCATGACAAAAATGATAATTTTTTAAATATTTGTTCGATTGAAAACCTTGATCCGATGGGCGTTCACACTGGTGATTCAATAACAATTGCACCTGCTATGACATTGACTGATAAAGAATTTCAACAAATGAGAGATTCTGCAAAGATGATTTTGAATGAGATTGGACTTGAGACAGGTGGGGCTAATGTTCAATTCGCAGTGAATCCGGAAACGGGAGAGCAACTTGTAATCGAGATGAACCCTCGTGTTTCTCGTTCTTCAGCCCTTGCATCAAAAGCAACAGGCTATCCGATTGCAAAAATAGCAGCTTTAGTTGCAATTGGCTATTCTCTTGATGAGATTATGAATGATTGCACAGAAGGAATCCCAGCATCTTTTGAGCCTACGATTGATTATGTTGTTGTTAAAATTCCACGTTTTAATTTTGATAAATTTCCAAATCAAAACAATGAATTAAACACTGCGATGCAAGCGATTGGAGAAGTGATGGGAATAGGACGTTCATTCGTGGAAGCTTTACAGAAAGCGATTTGCTCTCTTGAAGAGGGCATTGATGGTCTTTTTTCAAAAGAAAATAAATTCTTGACTGACGGAGAATTAAAATCTAAGCAAAAATCTTTGTTGAATTCGATAACTCGAAACATTCCAGATCGTTTGTTAAAAACAGCAGATGCGATGAGGAATGGAGCTACTTATGAGGAGATTTGTCAAATAACAAAATATGATAAATGGTTCATATCGCAGATTCAGGAATATATTATTGAGCCAGAAAAGCAAGTTAAAAAACATAGCATCAACTCAAAAGAAGAAATGTTTTTTTACAAACAACAAGGCTTTTCTGACTCCAGATTAGGCTTTTTAATTGGAAAAAGTAGAGATGAAATATACCAAATGAGAAAAAAATTCAACATTTTACCAGTCTATAAAAGAGTTGATACTTGCGGTGCAGAATTTGATGTGAAAACGAGTTATTTATACAGCACTTATGATGGGAATGTTGAGCGTGAAATTTATCATTGCGAGTGCAGTCCAACAGCAAGAAAAAAAGTTATTATTATTGGTAGCGGTTGCAATAGAATCGGGCAAGGAATTGAGTTTGATTATTCTTGTGTTCATGCGGCAAATGCTGTGCGTGAGATGGGGTTCGAATGCATAATGATTAATTGTAATCCAGAAACCGTTTCAACTGACTATCGTATTTCTGACAAGTTGTATTTTGAGCCATTAGATATAGAGCATGTGCTGAATATTATTGATAAAGAAATGCAAAATGGAGAGTTATTCGGTGTAATAGTTCAGTTTGGTGGTCAAACTTCGTTGAAGCTTGTCAGTGATTTAAAGTTTTACAATATTCCGATTCTTGGAACTGAAGCTGATTCGCTTGATATCGCTGAAGATCGTGAAAGATTTAGAGATTTGCTAAATCATTTAAATCTCACTCAACCAAAAAGTCTTATCGCATCAAATATCGCTCAACTGAAAAGTTCGATAAAAGAAATCGGTATGCCGCTTTTGGTTCGCCCATCGAATGTACTTGGTGGTCGCTCAATGAGTATTTTATATGAAGAAAATCAGCTTGAGATTTATCTGAAGGAAAATCCATATATTTTTGAGACAGGGGTCGTTTTGATTGATGAGTTTCTTGATAACGCTACTGAGATTGATGTTGATGCATTGTGCGACAAAGATCAAAATGTTTATATTTGTGGAATTATGGAGCATGTTGAGGAGGCGGGAGTTCATTCTGGTGATTCGACTTGCATAACCCCTGCACCATATTTAAATAAAAATCTTATTGCGAAAATTAAAGAAATTGCGATAAAGTTAGCAAAAGCTTTGAAAGTTGTTGGTTTGATTAACATTCAAATGGCGATTAAAGATGAAAAAATATACATCATTGAAGCGAATCCAAGGGCGAGTCGTACAATTCCTTTTATTTCAAAGCACAGCGGAATTTCATTTGCAGATATTGCTACAAAAATTATGTGCGGAAAAAAAATCTCTGATTTTGCATTGAAAAATGATAATTGCGATGATACTACTCATTATTCTGTAAAGATGCCCGTTTTCCCATTTTTAAAATTTAAAAATACTGACTGCAACTTAGGGCCAGAAATGAAGTCAACAGGTGAGTCGATGGGAATTGATAAAAATTTCGAAGCTGCTTTTGCAAAAGCATTTATTGGTGCGAATCATAATCTTCCAACTTCCGGAAAGGTTTTGATCTCAGTTCGTGATAGCGATAAAAATGATACATTGCTTGAAATTGTGAAGGAGCTAATTATCAATAATTTTGAACTTTATGGTACGAAGGGGACGGCGAAGTTTTTGAAAGAAAACAATATTCAATGCATCGAAATGCCAAAAGTGACTGAAGCTAGACCAAATATAATG
This sequence comes from uncultured Anaplasmataceae bacterium, assembly GCA_903864455.1. Taxonomy (GTDB): domain Bacteria; phylum Pseudomonadota; class Alphaproteobacteria; order Rickettsiales; family CAIPFW01; genus CAIPFW01. Next base: position 3,182 of record CAIPFW010000088.1, read on the forward strand.
GATATGATAATTAATAATGAAGTTGCGTTGTATATCAATACATCTGATAGCTTTCAAGCCGTTCGCGAAGGTTTGGAAATTCGTCGTTCTGCGATGATGAGAAGAATTCCTTGTATTCGAACAATTTCTCATGCATATTCTTTAGCAAAAGCGATAAGCTTTTATAAGAAGAATAAAATTGAAGTCAAATCTTTGCAAGAATATTGAGATTAAGAAGGTTCCTTCAATAACAAACTCTCTCCTTTCATTTCTTGTGGTTTTTCGATTTTCAGAAGTGACAAAATTGTTGGTGAAATGTCAGACAATGAACCGTCTTTGCATAAAAATTCTCCTTCCTTCTTGATTATGCAAAATGGAACTGAGTTTAAAGTATGAGCTGTTTTTATTTCATTTGACCGCAAATCGAACATCTCATCAGCATTTCCATGATCTGAGGTTAAAATTAAAATTCCATCGAGCTTCTCAACAAATTCGTGATAAAGTTTTTTCACACAATCATCTATTGTTCGAATTGCTTTAATTGTAGCATTCATATTTCCTGTGTGGCCGACCATATCAAGATTTGCAAAATTGACTATAAAAACATCGTAATCGCTTGATTTTTCGATTAATTTTTCTGTGATTTGACATGCAGACATTTCTGGGCATTCATCGTAAGTTTTAACTGATTTATTTGATGGTATTAAAATTGAATCGCAATTTTTGATTTTTTTCTCAATTCCACCATCAAAAAAAAATGTCACATGAGCGTATTTTTCAGTTTCTGCGATTCGCAGTTGTTTTAAATTATTCGCTGATAAAACATCTCCAAGGCTATTTTTTATTGAATCTTTTTGAAATAAATTTTTCGAATATTGTGAAATTTCTTCTGAATACTCAGCCATAGATAGAAAATTATCGCAAAAATGATTTCTTTCAAAATGTGTAAAATTTTTATTTGCGATGGCTTGTGACATCTGCCTCATTCTATCCGAACGCCAGTTGAAAGCGAAAATTGAATCATCTTGTTCAAAACCATTATAATTCTCATTAACAATTGGTTCGAAAAATTCATCGCTTTCGTTTTTTCTATATTTTTCTTCGATTGAAGATAAAAAATCAGAAGTTTTTTGACCTATACCATCAAAAATTGCATCATATGATTTTTTTGTTTTTTCCCAACGATTATCCCTATCCATTCCGAAGTATCGACCAGAGAGAGTGGAAAGCTGAAAATTATTTTCATTTTTAAATTCATTCAATATGTTTTTTATAGAATTCAGCCCTGTGAAAGGACCCACATCTCTACCATCTAAAAAAAAATGACTACAAACTTTGATATTATTTTTTAATAATATTTTGATTGTGTGAATCGCATGGTTTTCATGAGAGTGCACTCCTCCATCTGACAAAAGTCCAACGATGTGACATCGACCGTTTCGCTTTTGAATTGAATGAATGAAAGGAGTAAATTTTTTTTCAAATTCTCCATTGGTAATTTCATTATTAATTCGCATCAAATCTTGATAAATAATTCTACCAGCACCGATTGTGATATGACCAACCTCTGAATTACCTATTTGCCCATGTGGAAGACCTACCGCCTCGCCTGAAGCATTCAGAGATGCGCATCCATACTTTTCAAAAAGCGAATAAATGAATTGAGGATTTGCAAGATGAATTGCATTGTTTTTCTCTTTTTCTCCTAAGCCGAAGCCATCAAGAATTGCAAGTATGAGTGGTGCTTTATTCATAAATAATAATTTAAATTTTATAAAGGCTTGCAAGTTTCTCAAGACCACCTTTTCTCTTTGTAAGCAATGTATTGTCATTTGAAATGTATGTAATTGTATCATATGTAATATCGTGTATTTCGTATTTCCTTAAATCTTCTTTTGGGCCCTCTTGATAGATAAATCTGTTCAGAGAATTATCGTAAGTAATTTTATATACTCCATTTTCAAAACTTATGTCGCTAAATGTATCTAACCAAGATACGATAACAAAAATTCTCTCAATTGACTCTTTATCTTTATAAGGTATACATTCTACTACACCTCGAAGATGTATAATACTTACTAAGCAATCTTTAATTTGAAAATCCAACCAGATCCATCTTATCAAAGTTTCTTTTGGGGTTTGTATCCTATCGAATGAAGTATTTATACCGTAGTAAGGAATGATCTCGCCTTTATGAGTTTGCTTTATAAGAAAATCTATTAGAAAGATTTCTTTCGTTGTTTCCTTCATTGTTTGAATATTATATTCTTTATGCTCTTTCCGTAGATTGATTCTCTCAATATACTTATATTCACAGCTTGAATTGACTCCTGGCTTGCTTGATATTGGATTTATAATATGAGTCAATTCATAAGTAAACCACCTATCATCTTCATCTAGTTTTTTTGAAAATTTTATCAAAATGCCATCAAATTTCTCTTTGTATTCTATTACATACGCCTCAAATTTGATGCCATTTGCTTGTGCAACGTTTTTTAATGCTTTTTCTATAGTAATATCTTTATAAAGCTCAGCTCCTGGTTTTATATCAGTATTTTTTCCTCCCCGAATCTCTTCTGTTACTTGCTTTATTTTATTTCCCTTGAGAGTATCATTCGCTAAAGCGGTATCAATCTTGAATCCGAAGCTGTGAATACCAACACTATCGAGTTTAACGGAGTTTAAAAAGTTTGAAATTTTTTTTAAAAAATTATCTTCTACGTATGTATCTGATAAAAAAGAGAGTCGTTCTTCAATTTGATTTTCATACGAACTATTAAAATAACTGAATTGCTTTAAAAATTCATCAGATGAACGATTTTCGATTGCTGAATAAAGATTTACTATCTTATCTTGTAAATCCCCCATAAGATTAACTTTTTTTTTCTTTTTAAACAATGAAATCATTATTTTTATATTATATCACTTTATAAATCAAATTATACTAAACC
>CAIPFW010000089.1 GCA_903864455.1 uncultured Anaplasmataceae bacterium
TATTGGATCAATTGGAGGAATTATTGGATCAATTGGAGGAATTATTGGATCAATTGGAAGCCCTGTTAGAGGATCGATAGAAAGATCCGGAAGTAATGTATTATCAATTACTGGCAATCTTTTGCTGAATTCGCTGAAAGCAGGGTCGTTAGTGATAATATTATTAATCTCATCTATATCAAGGGCATCTAAGATTGTCTGGCCATCCAGAACAGGAAGTTTATCCGGAAAATCTACAGGTAATTTATCAGTAAAATCTGGGAAAATTTCCGGTAAAGTTGTTTGTGGAACTTGCGTTATTATAGTTTTTTGATATTGTTTCGCCCATTTTATAAGAGGGTCCGATGCAACAAATACACCGCCAGCAAGTACTAAACCACCGCCAGCTATCATTGCAGATATTAATCTTGTTTTGTTAAATTTTTGAGATTTTTGTTTTACATCATCTGTGAGGATGTTATTGCTTTGGCTACTTCCGACAATAGTTTCAGAAGTTTTAGTTTTAGTTTTAGTTTTAGTTTTAGAGCTATCACTAACACTAATAAAGCCATCATCAACCTCCATCATCAACACTTTATTGATTCTAAATAAATTCGTCAAATTCATCATATGTATTACTTAAAAAGTTAATATGGATGTATTGTATATTTAAAAAATTAATATAAGATTAATAGATAGCTCTATATTTTGAAAAAAATTATTATTGAAAGTAAGATGAATTTCTTTATTTAAATAAAAATTATTTGTATTCCGACTGCCTTTTTGCAAATTTATACTTTTCCAAGATATTATTGCATCGGAATTATGAAAGATAGCTTTCTTCACCATTCATATGAATTCAAATTATCAAATTTGGAGAAAAAATCGAACAAATGCAATTTTTCTGGCTATGCGACACTCTTTGATATTATTGATTGTTATAACGACATTATTTCCCATGAAGCTTTTAATAGCGTAAAAGGAAAGTGTGTTTTGCTTTGGCAACATAATCACTTTGAGCCGATTGGTAAAATCACATCCATCACAAAAGATGATAAGGGTTTGTATGTAACTGGAGAGCTATGCCTTGGAATTCAAAAAGCGAGCGATGTTTATCATATGTTGAAGGAAGATATCATCGATTCAATGTCAATTGGCTATACCGCTAATGATTATGAATATATAAAACATAGTGACGGAAGAATGATTCGAATGATTCGATCGATAAAGCTGTGGGAAATATCTCTAGTAACATTCCCTGCATATGAGGGTGCTAAAATCACAAACATTAAAAATAATTGTTATGGCGAAGAGATTTGCGAATTTGATGACAGTGAAGAGAAAGCAAATCGTCGACATGATAAAAACGATGAAGCTTTCATCAAAAATCTTGACGATATAATCAATGCTTTGAAAAATAATAAATAATAAACAGATAACATAATTTAATTTTGGTAAAAATATGGCTATTTTTGATGATAAATTGTCTGAAATTTTAAATCATCTTGTTTCCTCTCAAAAAGAAACTCACAAAACTCTTTCTGATTTACAAAAAAAAGTAAGCGAGTATGGAATTGTGAAGCAAAGACCAAATTTTCTTGATGAAAACGAATCTTTTGAGAAAAAAGAAATGAATGATAATGTGTATCACAAACAATTTCTTGAATATTTAAAAAATGGTCGATCGATCAATACGAATTATTCATTGTATCCAAATCTTTTTGAAACAAAAAATTTAGTTGAGGGTGCATGCGGTTTAAATGACAATTTTTCAAGCGATGCATGTAAAAATGGTGGATATTTAATTAGCTATATTTTGCATAAAAAAATTCTCACTATCGCTGAAGAAGAAAATGTTTTTCGAAAATTATCTGGATACGACTTAGTTTCTGGTGGTCGTCATGAATATATTCAAGTTGTTGGAAAAATTAGCGATGCTACTTGGGTTGATGAATCATCAAATAGACCTGTGACAGAAACGCCATCTTTAAAACGCATAACGATTTTTTTAAATGAGATGTATGTTCAGCCTGAAATCTCAATTCGTTTACTCGAAGATTCCGAGATAAATATTCAAGAATGGTTGGCGCAAGAAATCGCCGATGCTTTTTCACAACTAGAAATCAAAGCAATTATCAATGGCAACGGTTTAGGGAAGCCTTTTGGAATCACAGGAAATCCAGAGGTGCAAGTTGTTACAACAGCCACAGCTAAAGTTATAGCTTATGACGATTTGTCAGCACTTTTTAATTCATTAGATATAAGATATAGAAATAATGCATCATTCGTAATGAATCAAAAAACTCAATCTTTGATTATGAATATAAAGGATACAAATGGTCATCCATTATGGACTCAATCGATGAGCGATAAAATACCAAGCACATTATTTGGAGTTCCTGTTTATATCTCGAATTACTTGGAAGACGGAACAAACTCAAACGATATTCCAATTATTTTTGGAGATTTCAAACAAGGATACAAACTTATAGAAACAATTCCTACGATGAAGCGAGATGATCTTACGAAAAAACAATCGATGCTTTATTATACGAGGAAAAGAGTTGGTGGCGCTGTTATAAACCCTCAGGCATTAAAAATTTTGAAGGTGAAGTAGGTGAAGCTCATTGCGTTTATTTTGTGAATAATGTAATTGCGCTGAATATTTCGAGTGACTTTAAATCATAGATTATGAGGTTTGATAAGAAATTCAATGAGCTTTCTTATCAAAAAATTGACAAAATCTGATGCATGGGTATAATTGAGTAATACAAATTACTTGCAATCATTATAATAAATGCTAGAAATAGGAAAGACAATCGGAATCATAGGAGGCGGACAATTATCAAGAATGCTCGTTATATCTGCATACAACCTTGGTTATAAAGTTGCTATATATAGCAACGATGGTGAAAGTTCCGCATCTCAAATTACAAAATATTTAACTATTGGAAATTATTTTGATAAAAAAAAATTATTGGAATTTGCATCTGAAGTAGATATTTTAACTTACGAATTTGAAAATATAAGTTATGAGATTTTACAAGAAATTGAATTGCAGTTTCCAAAAAAACTGAAGCCAAATTCTCGATCTCTTTTTACTTCAAATAATAGATTAAGGGAGAAAGAATTTTTCAACAATCTTGGAATTCAAACTGCAAAATATGAAAAAATTTCTTCAATGGATGAATTGAGGCGCGTCATTTTTGAAGAAAATTTTACTTTACCTGCAATTTTAAAAACAAGTGAAGATGGATACGATGGGAAGGGGCAGCATTCAATTAACGATTCATATGATTTGAACGAATTAGAAGGTTTAGATTTTTCAAAAGGGTATATTTTAGAGGAAAAAATTCATTTTAAACAAGAGGTTTCGTTGATTTTGGCTCGTGATGAGCAAAATAATATTGAGTATTTTCCTATCCCACACAACATTCATAAAAAAGGTATTTTGCATACATCATCCGTTCCAAATAGTTTATCTGAAGAAATCAATTCTGAAATTTACAGAATAGGAAAAAAAGTAGCGGATAGTTTGAATTATATTGGTGTCATGGCAATTGAATTTTTTATCGATAAAAATGATAAAATCATCGTGAATGAAATGGCACCAAGAGTTCATAATTCAGGTCATTATACGATGAATACTTGCAATGTAAGTCAATTCGAACAGCACATTCGGGCGATTTGTGGTTTACCTCTCAAGCATGTTGAATTATTTTTCGATTGCAAGATGAGGAATTTAATTGGCGATGATTTGAATTACTGGAAAGATTTTATCGAAGTAAGAAATGCTTTTTTGCATATTTATGACAAAGGAGAAATAAGAGAAAGTAGAAAAATGGGTCATGTGAATTTCATCAAAGAAAGCTATAGAGATGAGTTGAATGAAGCTCATGACTCTAAAGAGTCGGAGATATGGGATGAAACTTTACTGAATGAATTGATTGATGGTAAATAAATTAAAATCAGATGATTTGATTGGGATGTTTAGAAGCTGCTCTCATCTCCTATACCTTGATCCTCCTCAATAAAGTCATACTATGAGCTAGATTTCTTAACGTCAAAAAAATCTCTTGCGAAGCTCCACTTGAGCTTATCATTACAAAATTCTTTATTAAGAAGGATATATGTTCGAAGCATTTACTCAATCGCGTATAATTATCTAACCAAGAAAATGTTCTCTCGACAACATAAAACCCATTGCGTTTGTTTTATATTTAAAATTCAGCAA
>CAIPFW010000090.1 GCA_903864455.1 uncultured Anaplasmataceae bacterium
CAAAAAAAATATATTATTAAAATTTTACGCTTCCAACACAAAATATATATTTCTAAAATGCGAAAATATAATATATTAATATATTCGAAATGTGTGAAGTGTTTTGTAAGCGATGCAACGGTCAAAATATTAGAAAAAATGGAAGGCGATCGATATCGCAAGTTTATAAATGTAAGGATTGTAATTGCACTTTTACAAAATATGATGGAAGAAGTGCAGTCGAAAAAGCAAGAAAAAGAATTGCTATATTGATGGCGTATGAGGAGCTGAAATTATCACTTTTTGATATTGCAAATCTGTGTAAATTGAAGAAAAAGACGATAGAGAGATGGATAGAAAGAGAGCGAGATTTTTTTGAAAATGATGAGCTCAAGGAAAATAATCACTATTTTGAAAGCATCAAAGAGATACTGAAGAAGAAAAAGGAGCGAGAAGAAAAAATTCTTTTGAAGAAAAAAGAGGAGGAATATATTGCACAAGAAACTCAAAAACAAAAAAACGAATATAAAAAACAGATTCAGAATGCACTGGAAACATATCCTTTTCTTACAAAAAACTCAGAATTTTGGTCTTTTCACGATATGAATGAGATGTATCAAAGAGAGGGGCGGATTATCTTGCCGAGCGATGATGAGATTGAGAATTTTAGAAGAAAAAATTCTTTAAGCGTTGAATCATTAAGTTCGAATATGTCTAAAAAACAACAACATTCTCTGGTAAAAAATGGAAAGACATCACAAAACAAACAATCTAAGCGAAAAAAAGAAAAGCTTACAAGAAAGGAAAGAGTGGAATTTGAGCGAATGAAAGTTTTTGCTTTGCAGTGCGAGATTGGATTGTGAGAAGAATTTAACTTACACTTTCTTTTTCAAAAATCTTGCGATTCTCGGTATCAAGCTTCATAGAGCAGAATTTGGGACCACACATTGAACAAAAACTTGCTATTTTTGCACCCTCGGCAGGAAGCGTTTCATCGTGAAAAAGTCTCGCCTTTTCTGGATCCAAAGACAAATTAAATTGGTCATACCAACGAAATTCAAATCTCGCTTTCGACAAAGCATCATCTCGCAACTGCGCTGAAGGATGACCCTTCGCCAAATCAGCCGCATGAGCCGCTATTTTATAAGCAATCATGCCATCTCGGACGTCTTCCGAGTTTGGCAAGCCAAGATGCTCTTTTGGCGTTACATAACAAAGCATCGCAGTTCCAAACCAGCCAATCATCGCAGCGCCAATCGCAGAAGTGATATGGTCGTAACCGGGAGCAATATCTGTAACCAATGGCCCTAATGTATAAAATGGAGCATCATCACAAATTTCTCGTTGCTTTACAACATTTTCACGAATTTTATGCATAGGAACATGCCCCGGCCCCTCAATCATTACCTGACAATCATATGTATCAGCGATTTTGTTGAGTTCGCCAAGAATTTTTAATTCTGAAAATTGTGCTTCATCATTGGCATCAGCGATAGATCCCGGTCTCAAGCCATCTCCAAGAGAAAAAGATATATCATATTTTTGTAAAATTTTACAAATTTCGTCAAAATTTTCATATAAAAAGTTTTCTTTGTGATGAGAAATGCACCATTTTGCCATAATCGCCCCGCCACGAGACACGATTCCTGTAATTCTATCTTGCGTATGTCGAATAAATGGCAACAAAACTCCAGCATGAATTGTAAAATAATCAACGCCTTGCTCAGCTTGTTCGATTAAAGTTTCTTTAAAAATGTCAAAAGTTAAATCTTCAACCTTGCCTTTTACTTTTTCAAGAGCCTGATAAATCGGCACGGTTCCGAGAGGAATAGGGCAGTGGCGAATAATCGCTTCACGAATTTCATGAATATTTTCGCCCGTAGACAAGTCCATCAAAGTATCGGCTCCAAATCTCAACGCTACAAGAAGTTTGTTGAGTTCTTCTTCGTGCCCCGAAGTTACGATTGAATTTCCAATATTCGCATTCACTTTTGTAAGAAAATTTCGCCCGATAATCATCGGCTCAAGCTCTAAATGATTGATATTTGCTGGGATAATCGCACGACCTTCGGCTATTTCTTTCATCACAAATTCTGGCGTGATGAGATTATCTTCACCGTTCGAAATTCTCCCAAGATTCTCACGAATCGCAACATACTCCATTTCCTCAGTGATTATCCCATTTTTCGCATAAAATTTTTGAGTTTTGATTGAATGATTAGCTCGTTTTTCAATCCAAGATTTTCTATCTTTTGGAATCGAATCAAAATTAACATCATGAATATCGCTTTTCAAGTCGCCAAAAATACCCGTCGTATCGTATAAATTTAAAGATTCGCCATTTGTTAAATTCACTTTCCTCATTCCAATTGCTATATTTTTATGAATATTACCATTTAAATATATTTTTTCTGAAGACGGAAGCATATTTGAAGAAAATTTTTGAATCATTAATTGTAATTAATAAATTTTTTCTATATTAAAGAATTTTAACAGAGGTTTTTGTGTAATCAAGTGCGGAAAACTATTTTTTTATTAAACTCATATCTAGTAAATATTAAAGATATGCACCAAAGGGAAAGGTGCACTAGATGCGCTTAAGACCAATAATCTAGATGATGAAGTTCAGAGAATTCTTGATGCAGGCTTTGTATTCAGGCCAAAAATTAATATAAGTGTATTTGAGTGTTTAAAAGATGTTTTAGTATGGTTAACTGAATGTTTAAAATGCTTGTGTGTGTTTGCACTGCACACTATTATGAATTTTAGAAAAGATAGCACCATTGAGGGCTTGCATTTAAAACATAACCCTTCAAAAAATAACCATTCGGTTGGTGATACATGAGAATAAAATTTTCTATTTATAACCCATTGCATTTCTCATAAAATTTTAAAGTTCCGTATTTTTATCGATTTTTGGACGATAAAAACTTCAAACTCACTTCGATTTCCCTCTGTAAAGCGATTTAAACGCAATTTATTTTCGCATGGTTGCTGAATTTTAAGCGTAAAACAAACGCAATGGGTTTTTACTAAAATGCAAAGTATTGACGCTTTGGAGAATTTTATTTCTTCACAACATTACTCATCGCTTGTCCCATTTTGAATTTGTCCATGATAGACCCCTTATCAAACATTGCGAATTGCTGAGCCATTGCAGAAATTCTTCCGTGCATTGTGATTAATTCGTCGATAAGCATCGTTGTTGAGCCCGACCCTTTTGCGATTCTTCGTTTTCTTGAGCCGGATTGAGCGACTAATGAAGGGCTCACTCTTTCTTTTTTTGTCATGGATAAAATTATTGCTTCAAATTGTTTGATTTTTTTTTCAGAAATATTTGCATTATTCACAACCTCTGTTGGCAAAAACTTTGAGATAAATGGCAAACCACCCATTTTTTTTAAAAAACGAAATTGCTCTAAAACGTCAAATAAATCTAATTCCCCTCTTTTCGCTTTTTCTTTCAAGGCATCGCTGTCATCGTTTGGTATGACGTTTGAAGCTTTTTCGACGAGTGAGGCTATATCGCCCATACCAAGAATTCTCTGTGCAACTCTTTCAGCTAAAAATTCATCTAAATCGTCGATTTTTTCGCCAGAGCATAAAAAATAAATTGGCAAACTCAACAAATGACGAATCGATAAAATCGCCCCTGCCTTCGTGTCGCTGTCAGTTTTTGTGAAAATAATACCTGCGAGGTCAAGATTTTCATGAAAATGTTTTGCAATTTCAATCGCCGTTTTCCCTATCATCGCATCCACAACAAGAATAATTTTCGTTGGCTTGATAAGTTTTTTCACCTCAATAAGCTCTTGCATCATATCATCATTAATTGATGTCCTGCCAGCAGTATCGAAAATCGCACAAAAATATTTTTTGTCTTGAAGAGCTTTAATTTGCTCTTTTGCAGTTTCAATTACAGCATTTTTTTGATCTTTTTCTGAAGTGTAGTCATAATAATCGAGATTGTTTTTTTTGCACAGAATTTTTAACTGCTCACGTGCTGCAGGACGATAATAATCCAAAGACGAGAGAATTGGGGTTTTTTTTGTTTTATTTTGTATAAAATGCCCCAATTTCGCAGCTGTTGTTGTTTTTCCAGCGCCCTGAAGACCGACTAACATAATTCGCTCCTCATTTTCAATTTTAAATTCATGTTCCGCACCTAAAATTTCTTTTAAAGCTTCATGAGAATTTTTCATAATCATTTCTGCAGGCGAAACATTTTGAATAATTTTCTCACCTAGAGATTTCTGGCGAATTAAATTAATCATCGCAGATGCAACTTTCAAATTTACATCAGATTCCAATAACGCAACACGAATTTCTCGAATCGTTTGATCGAGGTCATTTTCAGTGATTGCGCCACCTTTAAACGAGAGTTTTTTCAATATAGAGTTAAACTGATTTCCTAAAGAATTAAACATAATAAACCATAATTTTTTATTCATTATAGTTTTTATACAAAAAAATTCAAGGATGCGTTTGAGAGGTCTGTATTTTCGAAGGATCCATATGAAAAGAAATATTTTGCGATGGTCTGCGATTTTTTTTGATTTTTTTGACAAATATAAATAAATTTTCTAAGAACCAGTCTTCACCTCAATCTCTTCAGCAGAATCAATGATGAGAATTGCATCTATAATGATTATGCTGAAGAGATTGAGGTGAAGACTGGTTCTAAGCTAATATTAATTTGTCAATACGTTTAGAAAAAAATAGCAAATGAAAAGATATATAAGTTTAAATTGAATTATTTATAACTTCATTATTCGGTTTGCTCATTAAATTCACGATGCACTGTGGTAACTCAGGTAATTCATTTTTCATCTCATTGAATGTTTCCTTTGTATCATTTTTATTCATATATTTCCCACCATAAAAAGAAGCGATAAATGAAATAAATAGGCATGAAATAAGTAATGCAATGACCTTAGGATTTTTCAATGTATCGATTTCTGCCGTAAATAAAGCCGCGCAAGATGAGATAAATAATGTCAAACCAACAGAAAAAAGAAGCTTTCCAGAAAACCCAACAAAATATTTTCCATTAACTTGATATTTTTTTTCATTTTCTGGAGTGTTGTCTTTAATTTTTTTTAAAACCACGCATACAATCAATTCAACTGCAAAAAATAAAGTAAGCTCAAAAAAGAGCATGAAGTATATTTTTCCTGAAAAAATATTTAATTTATTATTATCAATGCTGATTTCTATAATTAATTTATTTAAAAAATTTTTTATATCTTCTTTTTGAAAGAAGAACTGTTGCAATAGTGCTGAAATTGCAGAAAACAAGAGTAACGAAATAATAAATCTTGCCGGATCTCCAATAATCTCTTTGAGTTCATTTTTTATAGAGAGGTTTAAATTCTTATCAGGTTGCATTTGATCTTTGCGTTTGTTTAAATGACTTCTCAGTTTTCTAATAATTCGCGAAAACATTTTGTAAGAAAAAAAAATAACGAATTGTAATAAGGGATTTTGATAGCTATGGCTTTTTACAATTCTTCTTAAGCATTCGAGACTTATATCAAATATGAGAACAAATAGAAATAATAATCCATATTTAGCAATACATTCTTTTGTATATTCGCGCTTTTGTTTTTTTTGAGATAGTTTGCAAATCTCTGAAAAAAATAATGATATTGTTAATGCCAACGCAGAGAGCAAAAGTTCAGATAAAAGCCTTGATGTATTGTCGCTGAGAAATGGTGGTTTTTTTAAGGATTTTGATATGAAATATAATACATATATTGAAAATCCTTGCAAGATTGCGCATGCGCATAGAATTATAGATCTGGGGATTTCGCAATTTTTTTTATGAGTATTGATTGCAACAGATTCTGTCATTCATCATATTTTTTAATGGAAAAATAAAATAACCTATCTTTATTATGAATGATTAATAAAGCTTTTGCAAGCTTTAAATAACAAATTAAAATTTTATTTTTATAACTCTTTATTGATTATTCGCAACAATGAATTATCATAAATTTTCAGAATGAATCAAAATAATATGTTTAACATTAATAATCATTACATTCATCAAGAAATTGAAAAAATTCACAATGATGAAATTTTTCAAAACTCTCAGTCGAGCATCAGTATCAATGGATACATTGCTTCTGTCTTGAGTTTTTTCATTCGCACTCAAAGTATCAAAAAAATTCTTGAACTTGGAACGTTATACGGTAAATCATCGATTTTAATGGCGAATTGTGATGAAAATATTTTCGTTCATTCAATTGAAAATAATGAAAAAAATCATTCAATTGCAAAACAAAATATTGAAATTTATGGTTTGCAAAATCGCATTCAGACTCATTTCGGTGATGCGATTGAGATATTAAACTCGCCTCATTTCCCTAAAGATTTCGATATGGTTTTTGTCGATGCAAACAAGTTGGCTTATATCGATTATCTTCATTGGTGTGAAAAATATCTTGACCAAAAAGCGATGCTGATTTTTGATAATATTTTCATTCATCATGCTTTGCCGAAGTATAATGATAAAAATTGCTCGATGTTTAAAAAAATGGAGGAATTTTTATTATATACAGCAAATGAAAAATTGTTTGATAGATTAATTTTGCCTTACGAAAGGGATGCGATTTGTATTTTGAAAAGAAAATGATTGCATTAGTTTTCGCATAATATTTTATTCAAAGCAATATCGTTAGATTTTAAATTTTGAATTTCGTTTGTCAAATTATCAGATAGTTTTGGAAATTCAAAAAGCACTTTCGTTTTACCATAAAATTCTATAGCCTTTTTATTTTCAGAATTTTTTTCGCCATTTAAAATCACGCCTAATATTTTTATATCCCTTTCACGCAATGCTTCAAGCGTCAAAATTGTATGATTGATTGTTCCGAGGCTAGACCGAGCAACGATTATCACAGGAGTTTCTAAAATTTCTATCAAGTCAATCATCATAAATTTATCATTTAGCGGAACAAAAATTCCACCCGCACCCTCTATCAACAACTTTTTTTTATTTGGAATAGAGGTCATTATTTTTGAAAAATCGATAGTAACTTGATTCATTTTCGCAGCGAGATGTGGAGACAGTGGCTCACGAAAAGAATATTTTGGATTAAAAATCTCGATTTGACCATCTTTCTCGTTAAGAACTTTTTTTACAAAATCGGTATCTGAAACGCCATTTTCATCACCGGATTGAATCGGCTTCCAATAATGAAAATTATAATGGTAAGACAGCCATGAAGAAACAACCGTCTTTCCAACATTTGTATCGGTTCCTGTAATAAATATTTTCATATCAATAGTTTGTTTTATAAATAAAATACAATTAATCGTATTTTTTATATTAACAAAGATTTCGATTTCTTCAAAGAATATCCTTAAACTTTAAAAATAAAGAATCGTCATCATTTTTCGAATTGTATTCTACGATTTCGTTTATTTGTTTCTTAATTTCTATATTTCGAATATTAGCAACATTTTTTAAATCGAACAATATTTGTTCGAAAATTTCAGCAAAGTTTTCATATTTTTCGGCTTTCTTTTCATAAAAAATCTCTAAATCGATAGCATCTTTAATTGATAATTGCTTTGAAGTTTTGTATTTTCTGACTTCGTCTAAGATATATATGAAAATATCTCCGCTCGATTGAATCGATGGAATAGATTGAAATCTTTCAAATTCTTTCAAATTCACCCATTTTTCATGAACTGAAATTTCCTTATATGCAAGCTCTAGATATAAATTTTCAGTTGTAAACGGTAAATAAATTGCAAAAAGTTTGAGAATATTGATTGTGATGTATGCGATGGTTGTAAGGGCGGAAATATGTTGCGAGTCATGAATTTCTGGCTTTTCACCATATGCGCGGACTTTACAAATCTCGATGTAGTTATCGCAATAATCTTTCCAAAAAAAATCTTCAAGAATTTGCAACGCTTTAAAATAATCAAAATTTTCAAGCATTTGTGTCATTTTCTCCGCAATATTGTAAAACTTTTGCATAATCCATAAATCCATCAGCTCGGTGATTTTCGATACATCGATGAATTCCATATCGTGATGATGAAGAATGCATTTTGTTTTTTGAGCGCATCGAATTTTAGCGATATTTTTCGCCTGAAACTCTTCTAAAGTCATTTCTTCAATATTTTCTTCTATATCAGAATTGATATCTTTTTTTGGTTTTAAAAATAATTCTGCAAATTTGACAATATTACCTAGCTTTGTTACAAGTTTTTTTCCAATTTTCATTAAATTTTCATCAAACTTTGTATCCCCACCAAGACTTGAATTTGCGGCCCAATATCGCACAACATCAGCACTATATTGATCTATCAGTTTGTTTGGGTCGATGATGTTGCCCTTAGACTTACTCATTTTACCCCCATCCTTTGCCAAACACCATCCAGAAATCATGATATTTTTCCATGGCTGATAACTTTCTCCATAGTTCAAAAATGATTGAGTTATCGTTCCAAAAGCCCAAGTTCGAATGATTTCATGAGCTTGTGGTCGTAAATCCATAGTGGCGAATGGGCTGGATTTTGCTTTTTCAAGGCAATTTTGAATCGAAAAATCAACTCCATATAAATTATTAATTTGTGGAGTAAGGGACGATGTAAACCAAGTATCAAAAACATGACCTGAATTCTGAAGTTCAAATTCATCGCCAACTTTGAATTCAATATCATCGCGATATACAAAATCTTTTATAACTTTGTATTGTGTTTCGTTTATTTGCTCGAAATGATTGTTATAAAAATTAAAAAATAAATTGTTGTTTGAGTCGCTTTCATTTTTTAAAAAGTTCCAAAATATCAATTTTTTTTCGATATTTTTTGTTTTGAATGTTAAATATCGAATAGGGAATTTAATTCCCCAATATCTCTGTCTCGAAATACACCAGTCATGCCTGAGGGATTCAATCCATACTCGTATTTTTTCATACATCTCTTTTGGTAGCCAATGAATTTTTTTTGAAGCTTCAAGCAAAGCATTTTTATGATTCAAAGTTTTAATATACCATTGCATTTTCGGAATAATTTCTAATTTACATCCAGACCTTTCAGCGCATTTTACAATTTGTTTGATTTTCACACTTTGAATGATGAGATTTTGCGACTTTAATTCTTCGATCAATAATTTGCGAAATTCTTCAATTTTATATCTTTTCTCCGAATCATAATTGCTTAGAATTTTCAAGGCGTCTGAGTTTATTGTTCCATTGTCTTTGATTGTGAATTGATTTTCTGCCACCATAATATTCAATGGCTTAAAAATTTCACTCAAAGTTTGAGAGTATTTTTCATATCGTTTCAAATCCAACTCATCGCCAAAAGGACAGCACATCATAGCTCCAGTTCCTTTTTCACGAATCGTATCTTCGTCAGAAAGGACGGGTATTTTTTTATTATATAATGGCGTATAAACGTATGAATTCTTTAAATGGCTATATTTACCGTCATCTTCAAGGTCATCGGGGTGAATAAAAATACAAAAACATCCATAAATCATCTCTGGGCGAGTTGTTGAAATGATGAGATTTTCGCCATTTTCTTGCTTGAAAATGATGTCGTGCATCTCGCCATCAAACTCTTTATCTTCAATCTCGGCTTGAGATATAGCTGTTCCATCAATCCAATCCCAAAAAACCGGCTTATATCCTTCATAAATTTCATTTTTCTCGTATAAATTGATAAAAGAAGCGATAGCTGTTTTTTGACATCGTTCATCAATTGTGTTGTATTTTAAATCGAAATCTATCGACAATCCAATTTTTTTAAATAAATTCTCGAATTGAGGAATTGAATTTTCTATTGTTTCTCGACATCGAGATTCAAATGAAATCTCATCCATATTTTTATAATCAGTGGCTCTTTTGTTATATGTTTTTTCAACAAGTTTTTCGGTTGGTAAGCCGTTGCAGTCAAATCCGATTGGATAAAAGACATTTTTTCCTCTCATTCTTTGAAAACGAGCTATAAAATCGGTATGTGTATAGCTAAAAACGTGACCAATATGCAATAATCCTGAGACTGTGGGTGGCGGAGTATCGATTGAGAATATTTCTTTATGAGAATTGATTTGAAATTTGTATGTTTGTTTTTCATCCCAATATTTCTCTAAATTCAACGACATTTATAATTTTTTTAATAAAAAGTGAAGATATTATATATGTTTTTTGATTTTTTTTCATTGGTAATTTTGTTTTGATTTTTAGTATTTTTGATTTGGCATAG
>CAIPFW010000091.1 GCA_903864455.1 uncultured Anaplasmataceae bacterium
CTATCATTAAAATATAGTTCTTCTATTTTTTTAATATTTCTTTTGTTAAATATGATGGTGTAGACTTTTTTAATATTTTATTTATATTATCTATTAATGATTGACCTTCAAAATCATGAATAAAATCTGAAATACTTAAAATACCTAAAATATCTTTATTTTGAGAATCTACTTCCATCTATAATAAAAAAAACAAAAATTTTTATTTTTGTTTTTTTACTTATTTTTAGTTGTTTTTTATTTTTGTTTTTGTTTTGAGTTGTTTTGTTGTTGTTTAATCCTTCTTGGGCGCCTTCTTGCGAACAGCCTTAGGCTTCACCTCAGTAACCTCAGGGGCAGACACTTCAGCAGCAGACACTTCAGCAGCAGAAGCCTCAGCAGCAGAAGCCTCAGCAGAGGTTGCAGCAAGAGTGGCGTCCTTCAGCTTCTGCGCCTCAGCCTTCCAGTGCGCCTCATCATACTTTCCAGTATTCTTGCGCTTCTTTGCCTCCTCAGCAATCTCAGGGAGGCGGAACTTACCCTCGGGGTTAATCTTCTTCATGTCGCTAGTGACAAACTTAATGAAGAGAGACCATGCAGAAGGGCCGCGCTTTGTGCGCTCCTTCTTCTCCTTTGTAGGCTTAGAAGACATTGCGGTCTTGAGCTCGGCGAAAGCCTTCTCAAGGGCATCAATGCGGCTAACAATGGAGGAAGTGTTATCGTTCTTGGTCATTTCTGATTCTTTTAAAAGCGGTATAACTTTTTAAAACTAATAATTTTCAGGGGATTTGCGAATCAATTTTTTTTGCAAATCAATTTTTGCATCAAAAAATATTCTTCTTATGTATGCTCTATAATCATGAACATGCAAGAGCACTGAATACAATAAGGATTTTTACAATGAATAAACTTTGTAAACATCATATTATCGAAAAGAGACTTTCCATCTTCATTATAATAAATTGGCATCCATGTATCATGAATAATAGTATTTGATATATTGAGATGATTACACCAATAATTCATAGGGTTTATATAATTGTTAAAATACTCTATCTTTTTAGAATCAATAATATGTGGTGCTTTCTTAATGACAATCATTTTTACTGGTTATAACAAAAACAAAATTTATTTCAATTTTTATTTAAACAACTACTCTTCCCAATTTTCTTGACATATACACTCCATCGCAATACCTTTTTCACAATCTTTACAGTCTTTGATATCACAATAACCTCGTCTATCATTCAATAGTTCAGATATAAGTGCTTCCATATCACCATTCATATAAGCATCATACCATTTATACATAATTACATCGATAAGTTTAAGATGTTCACGATACTGTGTTAGTGCCTCTGATAGAAAGCCAAATTGGCGCATCTTTGTCATCGTTCGTTTATCCTTTTGTTCTCTCAGAAGAGTCACTTCCTCTTGGAGTTGGGCATTTTCGTGTTTCAGCACATAAATAGTATATTGATTCTTTTCATATTCTGTAAGATTCTTGTAGTAATCCGTCCAATCTGAGTAGGGGGCAAAAGGGTTTTCTAATGTTCCTTCATTAGACTTCATGATCGGTTTTTTTTGCGCTTGCAACTCCTTTACTTGCACTTGAAGCTCAACAATCTTTATTTCCAATGATTTAACATAATCTAGATCCATTTTAATTCTTTGTATCAAAAAAGGCTAAAAATCAATTTCAATTTTTATTTCACTTTCACTTTCACTTTCACTTTCGCAAAATATTCTTCAGCCAAACGTGTATATAACTTCATCATATATTTTGTTTCACATACCATACAAAGTTCATTATGAAGCGGAACATATGATTTACACTCAACACAACATTGTGTTTTGCTCTTTTTTTTTAACGGTTCTAGGCCTTCCATTTTTATTGTTAGATAAAAAATAGAAAATACAATAATCAATTTTTTAGTTTAAACAAGTGTTCAATTACAAGAGAAACTTTCACATAGTTATCCTCAAGATTAATATCTGTATTCAAATAATTCGTTTTAAAACCAGACTCACACATCAAATTATACATAGCATAATAATTATAATCATCGTGATTATATTGAGAAACGTAGA
>CAIPFW010000092.1 GCA_903864455.1 uncultured Anaplasmataceae bacterium
AAATCATATTATTATACTAATAAAAAGTTAAAAATCAATTAAAAAATAAGTATTAATGAAAAAAATTTATTATTTTTTAATGATTGTGAAATTTACTCCTCGATGCAAGTCGATAAAAATTTTTATAATTTAGCGAAGCTTGATTTTTTCAATGATATAATTATTCAATTAATTCTTAAATAATCATGGATAAAAAAGACGGATTTATATGGATGAACGGTGAATTTCTTGATTGGCGGAATGCAAAAGTCCACGTTCTCACACACGGTTTGCACTATGGCTCAGGTGCATTTGAAGGAATTCGAAGTTACAACGGGCAAATGTTTAAAGCGAGAGAGCATTTTGAGCGTTTATTTCGTTCGGGTGAAGTTTTAAAAATTGAAATTCAACATTCAATTGATGAATTAATCAAAACCTCAGATTATTTGTTAAAAATGAATAATATTCCAGATGCATATATTCGACCATTGATTTTTAAGGGTGCGGAGACTACAAGGCTGAATGGAAAATGCTCTGATAATATAATGATTGCATGTTGGGAATTGAAAAATTATTTTGACACGGAGAAATTCAATAACGGAATAAAAGTTACCTTTTCTGAATATCTGAAGCCATCAAAAAAATATATGCCAAGTGATGTGAAGATTTCTGGTTTATATGCGTTGAATTTAATTGTTAAAAATTCGATTGATAGCGAAAAATTTGATGATGCGATTATGCTTGATGAATTTGGTTTTGTGACTGAGTGCACAACTTCGAATATTTTTATGGTGAAGAATAATATTTTATATACTCCGATTGCGGATTGTTTTTTGAATGGAATTACTCGCCAAACGATTATAAATATCGCTCAGAAAAATAATATAAAGTTTGAAGAAAAAAAGATTTCACAAGATGAAATTCTCAAAGCCGATGAGATTTTTATCACAGGCACAGCTGTTGAAATTATGCCAATTACTCAAATTGATGATAAAGTTTTTCACGCTGGTGAGATAACAAAAAAAATAATCGAATTATATAAAAATGAAGTCAATAATGCATCAATCTGAATTCATCGATAAAGTAAATGTAGTGAGTTTATTTTATTTTTATGCCCATTTTGCCTAAATTTTCTTTAATCGCAGATTTTTTTAAATTGAGCGTGCTGCTGACTGCGTCTAGCATAGGGTTTATACCTTTTTCCTCTGCTATTTTCCCTAGTACTCTTGTTGCTTTCTCTGTTTGATTCATTCTACCACCATCTATGTTCTTTTTCTCTGTGAGTATTTGCAATACATCAACAGTTGTGTTAAGTGCCCCTTTTATCTTATTAAAAAAACCTTGATCCTCTTTACCAAATAAAGTCTCTTTCATGCCTTTAGCCGTAATTTTATCTTCACCTATTTCAATATAAGCGGTTTCAGGAGATCCATATTTTGATGTAAAATCGGCTGCTTTCTTTAGACTTCCTTCAACAAATTTATCAATCACTCTAATTAATGTTGTTGATGTTTCAGACAGCACTTTAACGATCTCAAGAGGAAATTTTGTTATACCTATCAATATAGAGCCAGGAGTGTGTTGTTTTGTGTTGAAAATGTTTTTTTTAGGCTGAAAGTGTTTATCAATCCATTCATTTAATCCCTCGGCGCCTTTACCAAGTAATTGCGCAGGAAGCTTCACTATTGTAAATAGAAGCTTCATTATCACCGCAATTGCCGCAATGAGTGTAGTTAAAGCAATTGAGATGATTTTAAAAAGCCAAATAGGATTTGTTTTTTTATTACGATTGTTTTTTTTTCCATTTCGATAATTAAAATATTAATATACTAAAGAACCAGTCTTCACCTCAATCTCTTCAGCATAATCATTATAGATGCAATTCTCATCATTGATTCTGCTGAAGAGATTGAATACTCATAACATTTATTTAATCGATTGTAATGAGTAAACCACACGAATACTCTTTCTACGACATTT
>CAIPFW010000093.1 GCA_903864455.1 uncultured Anaplasmataceae bacterium
GCTCCAACTCAATATAAGCTTTAATCGGAGATTCACCCTGAGAATGAAAAGAGATTTTTTTTATATATGGAATGATTTTATGATAATTTTTTAAATCTTTAAGAGCTGAATAAATTGTATCTATATCGCACTCTAAAATTGTGGTAAATTTATTATGATACATTTATTCATCATACATTAAATATAGACCATTTTTTTTCAGCAAATTGAGTTTTTGAATTTGGTCTGATAATTGAAAATCGAGCGAAAGAGAGCCGAGAATTTTTTTCATAAAAAAATCTTTTTTTTTATCGCTGATATTAATATCTCGCAATGGAAAATTTAAATTTTTTTCCTTTACAATCCACTCATACGCCTCTTTAATCCCACCGAGCTCATCAATCAGTCCGATTTCTTTCGCCTCTACTCCCAAATATATTCCACTATTTTCTATATCAGCGATGATTTTTTCATCTGTAATTTTTCGTCTTGCTAGAACCAAATCTACAAATTGTTTTTTAGTGCTGAAGATTGTTTTTTCCATCATTTTGTTTGCACCTTCCTCAACTTCTTCAATCGGATTTGGTGACGCTTTGAGTTTTCCACTTTTAAATACCAATGGCTTGACGCCAATTTTATTCAATAATTCTCTAACATCCGCTTTGAAAAAAATAACTCCAATTGACCCAGTAATTGTAGATGGATGAGCAAAGATTTTTTCTCCCGCTAAAGAAATAAGATAACCACCAGATGCTGCAACTGATTTCATCACGATGGCCAATGGTTTTTTATCGGCAATTTTTTTTATACCATCGTAAAGACGATAAGAAGGAACAACGGCACCCCCCGGGCTATCAATTTCAACTATCAATCCATGTAATTTTGGATCAAATTCTAAGATTTCTAATTTTTTTAGTAAGTCAACTTCATCAAAAATCGCACCTTCTATTAAAATTCTCCCTATAGAATCTTCTACAACTAATGGTTTTTCAGAGAAATTTCTAATTCCGCTAATAAAACCGATTATAAGTAAAAAAGTAAAAAAAATGGTCTTTTTATTTATGAGGGGTTTTTTATTACAACCATTCATATTGCTTTGCTCCATTTTTTTACCTATAAATTATTAATTATGCCGCAACAACTGCATCACTTTCATTTTTTGCAGTCAATGTAACTTTTCTGTTTTCTCTGTCAACGCTCAAGACTCTGCAATCAATCATATTGCCCTTAGCATACAAACCTTGCTTTTCCTCATGATAATTACTTGGAAGATTTGCAATATCCATATTTACTATTGACCTAGCTTCTGGAATTTCAATCTCTAGTTTTTCATTCCAAGAGCCAAAAATTACACAATTTTTTATTGTGTCGCCGATTTTTGCTTTTACTAAAAATTCTTCGAAGTAATCTTTAATCAATTGCTTCAATCCCAAAGCAACTCTACCTTTTTCTGGGTCAACTGATAGAACTTTTACATTCATTTCAGAACCGATTTTCATTCTAGGTATAATTTTGATAGCATCATTTTCCCAAGATATATCAGAAATATGAATCAATCCTTCGATATCACTTCCTAAATCAGCGAAAATACCGAAATCTGTAATTTTTCTAATTACAACAGGAATAACCGAACCAGGTTTGTGAATTTTAGCAAATTTCTCCCATGGATTTTCGCTACATTGCTTAATACTCAAACTAATACGAGTCTTTTCTTCATCGATAGCAAGAATAACAGCATCAGTTTCTTGGCCAACGGAGAGATGCGAACCTTTTTTATTCCATGAAATCTCTGAAACATGCACCAATCCTTCGATTCCATTTTCTATCTCTACAAACACACCATAATCAGTTGTATTTTTAATTAATCCTCTGATTTTATCACCAACTTTCAAGCGAGCGATAAGATCTTTCCAAGGATTTGCTTGTAATTGTTTCATACCAAGAGAAATTTTTCTTTCTTCTGGAATTAAATTAATTACCAACACCTCAATTTCATCACCAATTTGAATCATCTCTGAAGGATGAGTGATTTTGCTCCAACTAATATCATTGATATGCAATAATCCGTCAACACTTGATTCCATTCCAGGTATTTTGAGGTTCACGAAGCAACCATAAGGTGCGATAGATTTCACAACCCCTTTTAATATGTCGCCGATTTTGATTTGTGCTATCGCCACATCTTTCACCTTCATTCTCTCTCCGTTGAGAACTTCACGCCTTGAGACAACTATGTTATCTTTTTTATCGTCACGCTCCATTGAAAGAATGATAAATGGTTGCTCAACTTCTTTCAAAGAATCGAGCATATTTCTTTCTGGCGGTCTAAAATCCAAATGACTCCCCGGTATGAAAACTTTTACACCTTGGATATTTGCTGTATAACCACCTCTTGTTTCACCAAGAATCGCACCGTATACAATCGTTTTTTTATTTTTATATTCTTCAAAAGTAGACCATAAAGTCAATCTTCTAGCTTTCTCCCAACTCACTCTAATATATTGATAGCCTCTTGCATCAATAGATTCAGCAACAACTTGAATTGTGTCACCAACACCTATGCTTACAGGTTTTAAGCCAATTCTCAGATCATCTTTTGACAACTTACCATAGTTTTTTAGGTTCATGTCTACAATGATATTTCCCGCCTCAATTCTACAAACTTTAGCATCAAGAACGATCGAATCAATACTAGAAGTTGTTACATCGAGCTTTGAATGGAAAAATGACTCCAAATCATCGGATTGAGGTATATTATTATCATCACCAAGAGAATAAATGATTTTTGATTTCGTGTGATCAATTTTTTTTAAGTGATAACGAATCTCTCTTTTAAAATGATCTGAGTTTGTTGAATTTATAGATATATTCATATAAAAAATAAAAAATCGCACCAACCAACACAATTATTGATTAGCTAAATAATTCTTATATTTTATACAAAAGTTATTTTTTTTCAAGCAGAAAATAAATCTAAACTTGCGATGTCGCAACGCTTCCTTGCTTCATATTATGATCTTCAGCTTTGAGCTCTGCTCCCCTTTCTTCTAGTTTTTCCTTCACTTTATTTAATGCGAGTAATAATTTGTCTTCTGAATTATTCTTTTGAATCTCAGTCTCATACCATTTGTTTGTTTTATCAAAAAGCATTTTATGCAAATCTTCAACGATCTCAACTTTCTTTTTACTTATTTTATTAGTTTTATTGCTATATGCATCGTTGAATAATTTTTCTATTTCATTATTATCCTGACAATACTCTTCTTTTGTAGAAAATAAACATTTTTTTAATTCCTCTGGATTGAATTTATTTCCATTATCAGAAAAATACTTTTCAAATCTCGTTGCATCATCTCCCTTCGTATTCTCACAATCAGGTAATTTAAGAATATTTGACTCTTCGCGTTTTAACTTTATTCTCTCTGTCAATGCATCAATTAAATTAGCAATTATGATTCGATGCTCCACATTTTCTTTTTGATTAAAATCTCCCCTCTTTTGTTTTTCTTCTTGCGCAGTTTGCACTAATGATAGCTCGATGTTATCATGTACGTTCGCATCTTTTTTAGAGTTACCTCGAGTAGAAAAAAGTATCTTACGATACTCCTTGTCTTCTTCGGCTTTTTTTTTTCTCAGCGATTCTTTTTGTATTTTTCTCGCATCGCAATCTATATCATCACTTCCATTTTTTTTGTTGACACTATGATCTTTATTTTCATCTATCACACCTATATTAGAAATTTCGCTCATCTGAACGGGTGTATCTTTTTTAATGCAGTTTGTTTTTAATTTATGAAATATAGAAGTTTTATTTGTTACTTCGTTTCTTTTTTGAAACTCTTCGTTTTCTAAACCATAAACAATATCTGATCCGCTGTCATCATCTACTGCGAAATTATTCAATTCGATATTGCTACTACTTCCAATAAAATTAAAATTTTTATTTTTTTTAGAATTTCTAATTTTTGAACAAATATAATAACCAAATACACCAATAGCAACAACAACAATAGGTATATTATGGTACCTAGTATTATGTTTGTATTGTTGCTGCTTTTTTCATGATTATTTGTATCTGTTGAGTTTGAAGTTGAGTTTGAGTTATCAACACTTGTCATAACGTCTTGTGTCGTCAAAGTGGGAAATTTATTTGTTGATACAGATACGGATGTTAATTTGCTTATTGTAGTAGATGGGTTAGTAGATGATGTAGTAGATGGTGTAGTAGATGGTGTAGTAGATGGTGTAGTAGATGGTGTAGCAGATGGTGTAGTAGATGGTGTAGTAGATGGTGTAGTAGATGGTGTAGTAGATGGTGTAGTAGTCGAAACTTCGATACAACCAACATCTTTTAATAAAAAGTCATAGCACATCTCTTTATTTCCAATATTTATCGCAACTTGATTACTTGAAACCGATATTTCTGGCAAGGATCCCGTCGAATTCGAAGCAAAAGAAAAAGCTTGTTCGGTATTTTTTTCTAAAGCATTTCCAACAATGCCTCTTTTATATCCATCAACATATGCTATATTTCTATTATTTTTATATGAATGAATCGTTGAAATTAAATTGCCTTGATGCACAACTTGATGCTGATAATCACTTATCGAATCAAATAAAGGTACGTTTAAATTGTCAACAAAGCATCGATCGACATTCGAAGAAGCCTCATTTCCCTTGCACACTACTGAATTACTTGATTCATAATTATAGGGTTTGAATACTCCATTTTCGATTTTTCCAAGAAATTGAATGATTTGAGTTGGCGATGCATTATTATTGTAGGCAATTTTTTGTGGAAAAATCAAAACAATAGAAAGTATACCGTTATGAGAACTTGAATCAACTTTTACACTTCCGGAATACCCACCATTAGTATTGAAAAATGAATCCCCTGTTATATAATTCGATCCAAGTGATGTAAAAATCTCTCTTAACGAAATTTCATCAATTTTGCTATCCAATTTATCATCATTTAATGCTATAAGTGAGATTCCTGAATTGCTTTTTCTTATAAAAACATCAATTTCTGGCAAACCATCAATATTTTTAATATTTTGAGTACTTCTAATGGTTTTTGCTCCAACAGCATTGAGCATATTCAGCGCACTAAGGGTAAACATGGAATAAAATGGTAGACTTTTAAAGAAATCATTCAGTTGAGAATTTAAATTCGAAAGATATTTTTTGTTTTTTTTACCAGAAGAATTGAATTCTTCCCTTAGTTGATTAAATTTTTTTTTATAATTATTTAATTCTTTATTATCTTTATTTTCTTTAAAAAGTTGTTGTAAAATTTGCAACTTTTGAGATATATCATGAGTATTTTTATATCTTTCTTGTAATTGATTTAAACCATCCATCTCTTTATTAAAAAAATTATTCATATGAATGAAATAATAAAGGAATTAATATAACATGTCAAATTCTTTTAATATATTTTTTTAAAAAAATGATAAAATTCATGAAAAATACAAAATCTATGAATCAAAACACAGCAATAATCTTAGCTGCGGGAAAATCTTCTCGCATGGGGGGAAGCAATCAAAAATCTTTTCACGAAATCGGGGGTGAGAAATTAATAATACACCTATTAAATTCAATCATTCATTGCGATTTTCAGAATATCTTTATTGTAATAAATCAAGATTATGAAAATTGGCAACTGGAATATATAAAGAATTTTTTGTTCAAAAAAAATAAAGATTGCTTTTTTGTTACTCAGAATGAACAACTTGGCACCGGTCATGCAGTTTTAGAGTGCATAAAATCACAAGAATATAAAAATATTTTGCATCAAAATATCATCATATTTTACTCCGATACTCCGTTAATCAGCCCAGAATCTATAAAGAAATTACAAGAAAATATTCAAAATGAAAAATTAGGAATTATTTGCGGATTTGAATACGCAGAAAAAAATCAATATGGACGCATCCTTATAAATAGTCAGCATAAAATTGAAAAAATTATTGAATATAAAGATTATAAAAATGATAATGCGACTCAGTCAATCTCTCTTTGCAATTCAGGAATTATAGCGATAAAAAATAATATTTTAGAAAATTTTCTACATCTCATCACAAATCATAACGAAGCGAATGAATACTATCTTTTTGATATAATGAAATTTTTTAATGATGGTGAAAAATTTTCTTTTTTTAAAATTGACAAGGATGATGCTATTGGAATCAACACTTTTGAAGAGTTATCGCAAGCAGAACAAATCTATCAAAATAGACAAAGGAACTTTTTTATAAAAAATTTTGTTCAATTTCAAAATCCACAATCAGTGTTTTTTGGATTTGATGTAAAAATCGAAAAATTTGTCAAAATCGCATCAAATGTTGAAATCAAAAAGTATTCTGAGATAGGTGGGGGCGTTGAAATAGAATCAAACAATTCAATCGGAGAAAATGTAAAAATAGGAAAAAATACAAAAATTAAATCTTTTTCATACATCGAAAATAGCATCATCGGCGAAAATTGCGAGATTGGGCCATTCTCCTCGATTACCAATGAAAATAGTATCGGAGAGATGAATATCATTGGTAACTTTGTTGAAATAAAGCGTAGTAAAATGAATAATAATAATAAAATTAAACACCTTTCATATTGTGGAAATTTAAATCTTGGCTCTCACAACAATATTGGAGCTGGCTCTATTACTTGCAATTATGATGGTAAGAATAAAAACACCACAAGCGTCGGTGATAATAATTTTGTCGGAGCGAATACATCTCTCATAGCTCCTCTCACTATCGGAAATCGAAATATGATCGCTGCAGGAAGCGTCATCACTCAATCACTAGATGATGATAATTTGGCGATTGAAAGGAGCGACCAGAAAAATAAAAAGAGAAAATGATTTTAAAATCTAGCTACTCCATTTAATTCAACGTCATGCTCTCTCGCTCTTCTATTTTGATGATTTTTGTAACAATTATACAGACCAAATCCAAGAGAAACAGATGCTACGATAGTAGCAGCTACTGATATATAAATCGAGGTATTGTCTTTTGAATCTTCGTCATTATTTGCATTTGTTGAAAAAGAGTCTGTGATATATCCCGTAGTATAATTAATGAAATCAGTAACGTTTTCAAAGAAAGCAGTAGTAAAATTAAAGCCAGTTGAATTTGAAGGTTCAATAGTTGCTATACTTTGAATAGCGAATGCTGTAGAATTATCCATGTTGTATTTTAGAAATTTATTCTATTTTATACCGATGAAGAAATCCTCCAAAGCAGAAAACATGAAAATTATCTTAAAGTTATAATTTTTATCAAGATATTCAGATTGCGGTCTTTATATTATCGATTTTAAAAATTGCTTAACTTTCGCACTTAATTTATTATATAAATAAAAAAAAATCATCAAAAATAAAAATGAATGAATTATTTGAAAGAATCAAAAAAATATTAAATATAAACAAATGCGAAATACAAATAAATGAGAAATTCATTTTCGTTCATATCAATTTACACATTTCAATAAAAATTGACGATGAGATAAATCGTAAAATTCAAAATATCGTTTATAATCATTTTAATGAAACAAGCGAATACGAAGATTTTTCAATTAAAATAATCTTTTCTCGCTCAAATGAAAAAATTGAAAAAATTGAAGAATCAAAGCCCGCTCAAGAAAGCAAAAAGAAAAAAAGAATTCAAGGAATAAAAAACATCATCCTTGTCGCTTCTGGAAAAGGGGGTGTTGGAAAATCAACACTCTCTGCAAATTTAGCAATTTCGATGCAAAAAATCGGATGGAAAGTTGGATTGCTGGACGCCGATATATATGGAGCATCAATTCCAACTATTTTTGAAGTTGAGAACAAAGAAATCGAACTTAACGAAGAGAATTCAATCATTCCAATCGAAAAATATAGCGTAAAAATAAACTCTATCGACTTTATAACAGAAAATTATGAAGCTTTAATTTGGCGGGGGCCGATGATTTCAAAAGCTTTGCATCAATTATTAAATAATACTGATTGGGGAGAATTGGATTATTTAATTATCGATACACCACCTGGTACAGGCGATATTCATTTAACATTATTGGAAAACTATCGCATTGATGGTTATTTGCTTATTTCGACACCACATATCACATCCCTTCAAAATGCAAAGAAAACTCAAAAAATGTTTGAGAAATTTAACATTCAAAATTGTGATTTAATTTTAAATATGAATAATGTTGATGGGGATGAAAATGAGAAATTATTTCAAAAAAATGAGAATTTCGATTTTATAAAATATAATGAAATTTTTTATCTACCGTTTTTTCGTGAGAATTTAACCGCTCTATTCTGCTTGAATAAAAAAAATGAAAAAATTTTTCTGAATATTGCGAGGTCTGTCGTGAAATTATCTGAATACACCGAATAAAATATTAATTTATAAGTAAAAAATCTCTTTATTTGTAAATTGAATTTATAAAGCAAGCTATAATACTTGTTTTGATACTCGTAATAGAATA
>CAIPFW010000094.1 GCA_903864455.1 uncultured Anaplasmataceae bacterium
TATCGTAAAGACTTAAGAGGTTATTTTTATATTTCTTTGATAAAAAGACTGTCATCCTCTAATCCTATATAACCCTTATTACAATAAACCCATTGCATTTCTCATAAAACTTTAAAATTCCGTATTTTTATCGATTTTCGGACGATAAAAACTTCAAACTCACTTCGATTTCCCTCTGTAAAGCGATTTAAACGCGATTTATTTTCGCATGGTTGCTGAATTTTAAGCACAAAACAAACGCAATGGGTTTATTATAAGGAAGAAACCTTAAAAATACAAGAAAAGTGAAGAAATTATAAAATAATATTCATAAAATACATAATTGCAAAAGCAGGAGTAGATATTAAAAACCCATCCATTCTATCCAAAAAACCACCATGACCGGGAATTAAATTGCTACTATCCTTGACTCCAAATTTTCTTTTAAAAGCTGATTCCAACAAATCACCAATCTGAGATAATATAGATATTACAATTGTAATGAGAATTAATTTGAGATATCCGATATCACTCAAATATTGAGTAAAAAATAAAATCGATACCACGATTGTTGCGGTAAAAATACCAAAAACAGCTCCTGAAATTGTCTTTCCTGGGCTTATTGATGGAGCTAATTTCGGGCCACCAATCCACTTTCCAAAAAAATACGCACCTATGTCTGTCGAAGAAACTACACAAATGAGGTATAAAATATATTTTATACCATCAATATCTCTTATATATAGCATCGATGCAGACGAGGGCAATATAAATATCAAACCAATGACACCCCAGAACATCATATATTTCGCATAATGCTCTGGATCTTGCTCCGATAATTTATTGCTCACTACAGTAAACCATTCAAAATAGGCGAATATTGTAATTATAAGGATAAAAATACTAAATGCGAAATTGCTTTTCATCAAACAAAAAGCAGTAATACCCGTCATCATCACCGCTGATATGATTCTTAAAAAGAGATTTTTATTTAAAAATTTATTATTGTTTTCCATAATTTTTTTATCGCAATGGTTTTATTTTACTATAAAACTCATGTTTTTTTTATTAAGAAAAAATTTAAAATGAATGTTTTTTAAAAAATGTTATAATTTGTTTTTAAAATAAAAATTTTTAATGTTGCAAAATTTCGGTCAATCAATTGTGTTTTTAGGCGTGATATCATCAATATTTTCAATATTCGCAACTTTTTTTAAAATGAAAGATTTTTATTCGAAGCAACACGGTTCAGGATTAAATGATTCTTTCGCACTTCCTTTAATTATATTGGGTGTTGGAATTCTATCATCAGATTTTTTATTTTTTTTAGAGTGTACGCTTTGTGTTTTTTTCTTCATTATCACGAGTGCAACTTCTTGTCATTGCATCTCAAGTTTGTATTATGAAGAGCATATGAAGCAAAATGATAGAAGTTAATCTTTTTATTTAAAAAAAATTATGGAAATTATAAATAACATCAATCTATTATTGATTTTAATCGTAGCAATTCGAATTCTTTTTTTGAATGAAGGAAAGCCAATTTTTATTATAAGCTATCTTTCGCTTTTTAGCCTTCTATGCTCTATTCAATATTTTTTTTTCAACGCTCCTGATGTTGCAATTACTGAAGTTTCTATAGGGGTATGCCTTACAACAATAATTTTGATTCGTTCAATTGCATATATTTTTAATCATCAATATCAGAAAAGTGAAATATATTATGTCAGTCACTTAGAGTATAAAAGAATATATATTGTGTATTTTGCCGTATTTTTAGGATTATTTTTTACTTTTTTTTCAAAATCGTCAATTCATTTCGAGAAAATAGGGTCATATGATACTCGTTTATATAACGACACTATAAGATATTACATTGAACAAACAAAAGATTTTTTTCATTTTCCAAATATTGTGACTGCAATTTTAGCGAGTTTTCGTGGTTATGATACATTGATTGAAACGCTAGTTATATTAACCGCAGGGATTGGAATATCGTCGATTTTTCCTCGAGAAGAAAATGAAAATCAGGAATCGATAGAGCAAAAACACATTCAGATTCAAAGTAAATCCATTATTTTCAATACGATTTCATTTATCATTCCATTTATTATTCTTTTTGCATTTTATATTCAAGCTCATGGCGAAGAAAGCCCTGGGGGAGGGTTTCAGTCTGGCTCAATTTTAGCATGCGGAGTGATTGCATATAGTTTAGCCGTGAGTGAGTCTATTATTGCACGATATTTAAAAAATATATTTTTATTACGTCTTGGGGTGATTGGAGTTTCTATATACTTCATCGTTGGTTTTATTCCAATATTAAAAAATAAAAACTTTTTAAATCATAGTTATTTATTATGCAACATTGCATCGGAAGAAGGTTGCCTTGCGACATCGCAAAAAATTGGTATTTTCCTTGTAGAATTAGGAGTTGGTATGACGGTTTTCTCAGTGATGACTTTGATATTTTTTACTTTGAATAAAGAGAAGGCGTCTAATGCGTATCTTTAAATAATTTAAAATCATGTTTAGACCTATGATCTATTTTAACGAAGCTGTCTGCAATTTTATCTCGCTAATCTCCTCA
>CAIPFW010000095.1 GCA_903864455.1 uncultured Anaplasmataceae bacterium
GCTACCTAGGTTGCTAGGAGCTGTGAACCAAGAAGCCCAATGGTCTTTAGCCGTTGGGTAACTCACATGTCAATCTCTCTTTTAAAGATTCAAATTCTTTTGTTAAAATTTCTAGTTTCTTTATTCGTTCAGCATCTTTTGCTTTTATTTTACGATAAATTGCACTACAGATCCCTATTGTCGCTAAAACTACAAGACATACAAGGCACAAAGAGAGTATTGTTTTTAATACAACCATCATCCGAGGGTTTTTATTTGAATTCATTTTTTAGCCAAAAATTAAGATATATGATTAGTATAATATATTTTTTACACATCTCAAAGAAAAAATTAATTTTAATAAACCATTCACACTTTTCAAATTATAAATTGACTTTTGTAAAAAAAAATGTATAACTCATTTATAAAAAAATATTATTATAATTTTGTGAAACAAATAAGCGTAAGAGAAGCTTTGCGACAAGCTTTAGATGAAGAGCTCGCTCGAGATGGAAGTACTTTTATTATTGGTGAGGAAGTTGCGAAATATCAGGGTGCGTATAAGATTACAGGTGATTTGTATTTGAAATACAACACTCAGGAAAAAGATCGTGTAATCGATACGCCAATCACAGAGCATGGATTTACAGGAATAGCGATTGGGGCTGCGTTTTCAGGGTTGAGACCAATTGTTGAGTTCATGACATGGAATTTTGCGTTGCAGGCGATTGACCAGATTATCAATTCTGCTGCAAAAACTCGTTATATGTCGGGAGGGCAGGTGATTTGTCCAATCGTTTTTCGTGGACCAAATGGTGCAGCTTCGAGAGTTGGAGCTCAGCATTCACAATGTTTTGCTTCGTGGTATGGTCATATTCCGGGGCTCAAAGTGATCGCCCCTTATTTTGCTTCAGATTGCAGGGGTCTTCTCAAGGCTGCGATTCGCGATGATAATCCAGTTGTGTTCCTTGAAAATGAGTTGACATATGGCTTGATGCACGATGTGGCGGATGATTATGAGGATGAGAATTTTATCGTTGAGATTGGTAAGGCAAACATAGTGAAGGAAGGTGATGATATCACGATAATTTGCTATTCACGAATGGTTAAATTATCTCTTGAAGCTCATGGAATATTAGCAGAAAATGGCATCAATGCCGAGATTCTTGACCTTAGAACGATAAGACCATTGGATATTGATGCGATTGTCAAATCCGTAAAAAAAACAAATAGAGTCCTCATCGTTGAGGAGGGCTGGTCTTTTGCAGGAATCGCTTCTGAGATAGCGGCACTTTTGAACGAGTATGCTTTTGATTATTTGGACTGCCCAATTCGAAGAATAAATGCAGTTGATGTTCCACTACCTTACGCATCAAACCTAGAAAAATTAGCCTTGCCAGAAGTAAAAAATATAGTGGAGATGGCAACGAAAATGATAAACAATCAAATATAAATTTAAAAAGCGTTCGAAAAAACGCTATCAAACTTTATTAAACGCTTACTTTTTAGAGTCGTTGTTACTGTATTGTTGAGCGTCAAGGATTTTCACTAAATCGAGAATTTTATCTCTTGCAGAATTGTTTTTAATTGAATAATACGAACGCAATAAAACAATTGTTTCTTTTGAATCCCAGTCGATTACAACCCCATCAGCTTCTCCTTCATGCAAAGACATACTTGAAACTTCACCTTCGTCTTCTTGATTTAAAAGACTATCCACACCATCAAAAAAGAATTCAAAAGTCACGCCAAGGATTTTTATAAATTTATACAATCTACTTGCACTAATTCGATTCAAGCCCTTTTCATATTTTTGAATTTGTTGAAAAGTAATGCCGACAGTCTTCGCTAAGTCGTGTTGGCTTAAATTTCTTGTAATTCTAGCGATTCTTAATCTTTTTCCAAGATAAAGATCGATCATACTTGTTCTTGCAACCATAAGTTTTACTAAAAAATAAATAATGTTTAAAAGTCTTTAATAATTATATTTAGCTTCAAATATACTTTATATTAACCATTAAATCAACAAAAAAATAAATTATAAGAAGATTCTCGTTTTTTCATATAAAATATTTTACTTTACAATCTACGATTGTTTGATTCTGTCAATTTTAATTGATAACTAATTCTATCA
>CAIPFW010000096.1 GCA_903864455.1 uncultured Anaplasmataceae bacterium
AAATCATAATCATATTTCATCGAATATTCTTCATTATTAGAGATATTACGTGAAAGATAAAACTCAGGCGAAGATTTATTCGCTAATTTTGCGAGCAAGTCCTTCAAAAAATCTATATTTAAGCAATGAAAAGTAATGATGATATTCATAATTTTCGATATATATTATTCTTCATTTTCTAATTTTTCCAATTCATCTATGAGCTCTGAAATTAACAATAATCCTTTTGAGAAAAAATCTTTGTTCTCCAAATCCATGTTGAATGGCTTGAGTAATTCCTTGTGATGCATCGTTCCACCCGCTTTCAATAATTCCAAATATTTATCAGAAAAGTTATGTCCATTCGTCAAGTAATAAGTATAAAGCGAATTCACTAAGCAGTCACCAAAAGCATAGGAGTAAACATAAAAAGGCGCATGAATAAAATGCGATATATACGACCAATATGGCTTATAATCATCAGTAATATTGAATGCACCACCCAAAACTTCTTTTTGTACATCCATCCAAATTTTACATATATCATCATTTGAAAGTTCGGATTCTTTGCGTTTTGTATGGACTCTATACTCAAAATCGCAAAACGCTATTTGACGAAAAACAGTATTAATCATATCTTCAACTTTCTTAGCAATTAAAGATTTTTTTTCTTGTTTATCATCCCCAACTAAATTTAAAAGATAGCGAAATGTTAACTGCTCACCAAAAACAGACGCAGTTTCGGCAAATGTTAATGGTATGTCGTTGGCAAGATATCCGTTATGCTTTGATAACATGTAATGAACGCAATGACCAAGTTCGTGAGACAATGTCATAACATCGTAAACTTTTCCTTGAAAATTCATCAACATATATGGATGGGATGACGGAATTGATGGATGGCAGAATGCGCCACTCGTCTTTCCTTCCGTAATTTTAGCATCAATCCAACCGCTATCGAAAAACTTTTTCGCTTCATCATGCAATATTGAAGAAAAATTGTTGTATGACTTGAGAACGATGTCCCGAGACTCATTCCATGAAAAAACTCTATTCGAAGAATTTGGCAAAGGTGCATTTCTATCCCAATGATTCATTTTCTCAACTCCGAGCCATTTCGCTTTTAATTTATAATAGCGATGAGGGATTTTTGAATAAAAAGTTTTTACCGTATCGATTAAATGAGTGACAACGCTATCTTCGATGTCATTCACTAAATTTCTTGACGACAAAACATCTTTAAATCCACGAAGATCATCCTCAATCAACTTATCTTTTGCAACCATATTCATAATCATCGTGAGATTTTTTGAATTTTCTTGCAAAACAGTTGAGATTGATCGAGATGTTGATTTTCTCACTTCTTGCTTTTGCGATGTAAGGTAATGAAAAATTTCACTATTATTCAACATCCTCTCTCCATTTTCATCGCTAAATGGATATTTTAAATCGGCATGAGTCTCATCATAAAGCCTCACGAGCATAGAAGAGCTCGTTGTAGATTTTAAATATAAAACTTTTTCAGCTTCATCGGATAAATTATATTTTTTAAATTTAAAAATTTTTCTAAACCAAGATTGATATCTTTTTAAATTCCGTTCTTCATCCATAAATTGTTGAATTTTTGATTCCTCAAATTTATTGAGCTCCAAGGAAAAGAATAAAATCTCGCTTTCAACTTTCGAAATTTTATCCATAATATTTTGATAAAAAATCGCAATTGAAGAATCGCTCGAATCTTTCGCTTTATGCAAATATGCAAAAGTCGCCAATTTTGCAGATTTCTCGCCAATATTTTCATACAGTTGAATCGCTTCAAGCAATGAATGAGCTTCTAACTTTAATACAGCTCCTTGATATTCTTCAACGAACTTCCCTTTAAGCTTTTCAATTTCTAAAAGATCGCTTTGAATATTTTTATCATCTAGAGATTTGTACAAATCAGATAGATTCCATTCTGGGGCAGAATTTTGAACAGATTTTTTTTCTTCAATCATATCTATTTTTCTTAAGTATTA
Organism: uncultured Anaplasmataceae bacterium; assembly: GCA_903864455.1. GTDB lineage: Bacteria > Pseudomonadota > Alphaproteobacteria > Rickettsiales > CAIPFW01 > CAIPFW01. The sequence goes on from CAIPFW010000096.1 coordinate 1,998, forward strand.
ACTATATTATAAAAAAATCACAAAAAATTCATTAAAAATATTTCTTTATTTGATTGGCGGATTTAACGAATTGTCAAAATTAATATTCACTTTTATAATCGGGTCCTTGCCGATTCTTGTTTTACATATTTTTTTTGCAATATTCATAGCGATATAAGACAAGCTATCCTTTCTATCTTTGTCTTGAATTGTCTCGCTCAACTCTTTATTCAATTTTGCAATCAAATCATTAATTATAGATTTATCATTTGCTTCATCAAGCAACCCAGGTGCAAATATTTGCGTTTCAAAATTCCCTTCAAATTTGCCTTTTTTGATAAAATTCATCAAAATCACAAGAACTCCATTCTCCATGATTTTTTTTCTAGCCTTGATTACGGGGTCGAAATCTCTTCTAAATAATTTTCCATCAACGCAAAAAAATCCAGATTTGATTTCATCAACTATTGATGTGTTATTCCCGTCAATTTTGACCACTTCACCATTATTTGCAACTACAACTTTTGGCACGCCGATTGCATTCGCTAATTTCGCATGCTCTGCTATATGCAAATCTTCACCATGCACAGGAATCGAAACGTGCGGTTTAATATAATTGTACATCTCCTTTAATTCTTCTTGAGCTGGATGACCGGAAACGTGAATCGGATTTGTGTCGCTTGTGATTAAAATAACATTATCTCTACAAATTTGATTATACAAATTAGAAATTCTTTTTTCATTCCCTGGAATCATTTTTGAAGAAAATATGACAGTATCAGTTTGATAGAATTTCAAATGTCTATGCGTTCCGTTAACGATTTTAGTAAGTGCCGCTAAAGGTTCTGCTTGACAACCTGTGCATAAAATAATCAAATCCTCTGGTTTATGATGATGGGCTTCAACTTCGTTAATCATTAGATCTGCTGGAAATTTATCGAAAAATCCGCTTTCTGTAGCCGCATTCACAACTCGACTCACAGCTCTACCAACCAAACAAACTTTTTTATTTAATTTTTGAGCGATGGACAAAATTGTTGAAATTCGACCAACATTCGAAGCGAATAAAGTAATAATTACTCTATTTCTCGCTTGAGATATAATTCTTTCAAATTCTCCTTTAATCGAACCTTCTGATTTCGAATGTCCAGGAACCATAGCATTTGTAGAGTCACAGATCATCGCTGTTACACCTTTTTCCCCAATTTGTTTCAATCTATTACGATTAATTGGTGAGCCAACTACCGGTTCATCATCGAGTTTCCAATCACTTGTATGAAAAATAGTGCCATATTTTGTTTTAATATACATCGCCATTACTTCAGGCGTAGAGTGAGTAAGATGAACAAATTCAACCTCAAATCCACTTTTTTCATCATCCTTATCTTGACCAAGCTTTATAATTTGCTCATCGCGAATTTCAATCATGTTGCATTTTTCCTTGCAACCACTTTCGTCAAGTTTCGCTTGTACAAAATTTAAACAAAATTTCGTCCCATAAACCTTTAAATTTGGTAAATAGCGTAATAAATAAGGTAATGCCCCGCAGTGATCTTCATGAATGTGAGTAATAACGAGACCAATAATGTTATCTTTTTTCCAAAAAAGATAACTTAGGTCAGGAACTATAACCTGCACTCCTGGTAAATTATCGGGGAATCCTATGCCCATATCTACAATAAGAATTTTTTCGTCGCATATATAAAGCAGACAATTCATCCCAATTTCATCAGACCCGCCAATGGAAACAAAATAAAATCCATCTTTACCGGCAAAAGTTTTCTGTTTTTCGATCATGTAAAAGTTTAAAATTAAAAACGATATTTAGAGCTCCCCGAGCTGGATTCGAACCAGCGACCAATCGGTTAACAGCCGATTGCTCTACCACTGAGCTATCGAGGAATATATAAATGAATAATTATTATCAATTGAGCTCATTGTAGCATAAAAAAATGAGGTTGCAAGTAAAAAAATCATTCTTTTTAAGAAAAATATGAAAAAATTGTCTATTTACAGTCTGTAATCTTTCAATTCCCGCTCATTTATATTAAACTTATTTTAATCTATTAAACGATATAAAAAGCATGATATTTGAT
>CAIPFW010000097.1 GCA_903864455.1 uncultured Anaplasmataceae bacterium
CGATTTTCGGACGACAAAAAACTTCAAACTTCACTAGATTTCCTTCTTTAAAGTGCATTAAAATGCGATTTACTCTCACGCACTCTTGATCTTTAAATATAAAACAAAGGCAATGTGTTCTATAAATTTTAAGATTCCGAAGCATGAAAGAAGTTTTTTTTGGTTTAAAATATCGCTATTTTAAAAATTAATATATAATTCTATGTAAATTTTATATCAATAAATATGTCCGAAAAATCCCAACAACAGTATTTTGTTTTCCCTGGGACATTCGACCCAATCACAAATGGTCATTTGAGATTGATAAACGAGATGATGGATTTTATCAATGAAGATGATATTTTGTATGTCGGAGTATCAAACTCACCTTTAAAAAAACCAATCATATCTTTTAACGACAGATTCGAATCTACAAAATCTTCAATAGAAAAGACAAATTTTTTACGCGAAAAAAACATTATTGTTGAGAAGATTGAAGGTAATACTGCGGAATTTATCAATAAAAAAAACGCTATTTGTCTTCGAGGAATTCGCAATCTTGAGGATTTGATTTATGAATCATACTGGCCGATAAGTCGTTCGTCAAACCACCCCGTTGGGAATTTCTTCCTTTTACCACTACTCAATGAAAATAGTTATCAAATATCTTCTACTTTTTTTAAAAATAAAATCGATGAATTTATCAATAAAAATCCAAAAATTTCTTTTGAAGAGCTGTATCATTTGTTGAAGGATGTAGCCCCGTATGATGTTGTAAAAATTTTATATCAAATGAAGACAGGAAGAAGGGTTTTCAAAGACATAGAGATAAGTTCACATGATATAGAAATCACAAATCGAAATGAACGGAAAAATTCTTTATTAATCGCTGATTATAATATAATAGATAATGGTTATATAGATTTGATAATTCAAGCAGCGAATTTGTCAAAAGAGCTTGTCATTGCGATACCAAAAGAAATACAGTACGAAAAGATTACTTTTAAAGATCGACTTACTTTGACTCAAAAAATTGTTGAAAATCTTGCGAAACAAAATATATGTAATATTAAAATTATTGAATACGATTTAATATTTAATAATCCACTCGATTTGCAAAATCTTTTTGAACAAAATAATATCGAAAGATATTTTCTTGAAGTTCGTGAATATCATACGAGAAATAAAGAGCGTTTAGAGAATATTTTTAATCAAATATCTTTTTTACATAAAAATAAGATAAAATCGATGATTTTTTTGCAAGAAAAGTATAGGGATTTTTCTCAGCCTGTGATTTTACAAATGGGTCATGATTCTTTTAATCGCAATAAAAATGAGCTCTCCATTAATGATAATAAAAAACTGACATACGTTTTACCAGAAGAGTCAATTCTTTTATTGGAGAAATATTTGCAAAATTTTTATTCGTAAAAAAATAAAAAAATCACTCAAGATTTCTCTTTTTTCGATTTTTTCTTCGTATAATGTCAAATATTGCAAAAATTATTGAGAATATAAAGGAGGCATTCAGATAATTTTTATTAATTTCTAATCCGAG
>CAIPFW010000098.1 GCA_903864455.1 uncultured Anaplasmataceae bacterium
ATTAAATCTTGCGATTTTTCAAACAAAAACAAAATTGCGCCAACAATCGCCGTTATTGAGCTTTTGATTGTGATTTTCAAACCATTATTTTTGCCAAACAATCGCACTTTCTTTTTTCGTTCTAATTTTACGCCATTTTTGACACTTGATGAGATGTTTGTTTCTTTTTCATGGCGACCGTATTTACAATAATGCTCTGTATATTTCTGCAATCCGTTGTGAAAATTTTCTTCATATTCATCTTGAATTCGCTTCGGCAAATCAGAGAATTTTTTTATAATTATCTCATAATCATCATGTTTATTTTTTGATTGAAAAAATAAAATACAATCAAAAATCTTTTGATTATCCTTCAGGCAATTCTCATAAATATATTTATAAAAAAGCAACTGCATCCAATAAAAATTCTCGTGAATATGCTTTTCAATGAAATGAACCGAATTTACAGTTTTATAATCAATAATGATTTGATGACGCCCATTCATCGATAAAATGCCATCTATAATTGCTTCGAGTCGAAAAACATACTGATTTTTTGTGAAAAAATGACATAGCTTCTGCTCTTTATGAATATATTTTGCTGTACAAATTGCGTTTTTATAAAAATTATGAGAGTAAATTTTTCTCACCATTTGCAACAGAATATTTTTTTCTATCGCAGTTAAATTATAATTCTCAATAATCGGATTCAACTCGCTTATGGATTGCGATTTCGCCAATTTTTTAATAATAGTTTCATTTTGCTCAAGAATTTTGTGATATGCTGAGCCAAAAACCCTACTATCATCAACTTTTGTGTGATTTCTGTTGTAAGAGGATGAGCTCATCTTCTGATTTGTTGAGATTTTTGTAAAGAACTTTTTTAAATTTTGAAAATTAATAACATGGCAATTATTCGACATTATGTCATTGAATATTTTAATATAAGAAAATATTATAGCTTTTGGTTGTCGACCAATCAACTTATAAACTTCATATTTCTATCGCTTGGAAACCAATATACCTTTAATATATGGGAGGAAAAGCGTCTTTCTCAGTAAAATTTAATTTAAAATATTCAGAACATGAAAAAGTTTATTTATGTATTATTAATTCCGGTCATAATTCTCGCATCCGGATGTGGTCACCGTAAAGAACAAATCGCTCGTCTTCAGATGCAAAATGATAGCTTAAGAGCTGTTGGAACTGACAAAGATGCAAATATTGCTGATTTTGTTACAACATTTAATGAAGTTGAAGCTAATCTTGATTCTATTAAAAGGATTGAACAGGTTATCGATAAGAGCGCTAAGTCGGGTGAAGTAAAAGGCTCACGCAAAGATCAGATTAAGAGCGATATAGCTTATATATATAATTTACTTCAGAAAAATCGTAAATTGGTTGCCGAACTCACTTCAAAATTAAGCAAGTCAAATAAACATGCTGCTGAGCTTCAGAAAATGATTGATAACCTCAATAAATCAATCGATGAGAAGAATACCCAGATCGCTCAGCTTACTGACGAATTAGGTAAACTAAACATACAGGTGAAAGACCTTAATGTAAAAGTATCTGATTTAAATACGAATGTGAACAATCTGACAACAGACAATCAGAAAAAACAAGCCGAAATTGATGCGAAGACTGAGGCACTAAATACAGCCTATTATGTTATAGGAACTAACCG
>CAIPFW010000099.1 GCA_903864455.1 uncultured Anaplasmataceae bacterium
AAAGACCGAGACGATAAGGAAGATGAAGATGAAGCTGAAGATGAAGACGAAGATGAAGACGAAGATGACAATGACAATGACAATGAATATGATGATGAAGATGAAGATATTGTTAATGATGATGAAAAAGAAAGCGGAGAAAACGAAAATGCTGTAAACGGTGATGCAAATGAGGAAAAAGAGAATTTAAATAAGCTTCTTGGCGGAGAGAAAAATGATACGGCACTAGAAGAAGATGAAAAAGAAAGCGATGAAGAGAGTGTCGCTGAAGATAGCGAAAGCTTGATGCAAAAAATAGCAAAGTTCGGAGCGATTGGAGTGCTTCTTTTGATGTTATTTGGTTTTCTTTTTAGTTTTGGATTGAACTCATACTCGATTTTGCCGAACGGAATGAAGCGAATACTATCATTTTTTGGTGTGAAAAATATCGATGGGTTGCAAATCATAGATTTAAAGCCAAAAATCATTATGAATAGCGAAAATTCTTTTAATATTATTGTGAATGGAAGTGTGGCGAATTTGTCAAGCCATGAAAAAAATATACCCGAGATCACCATATTCATTTATGATAAAAATAATAATCCGCATAAATATTCATTCTCGATAGAAAAAAAATCTTTGAAAGCGTTGGAATATCAGCGATTTAATTATAAAATTTTTGCAATAGATTTTGAGCCGAAAAAAATTGAGATGAGATTGACAAACGATATGGGCAAATATGTGAATTATAAATAGTATTGTTGGATTTCTTGACCATTTATTGTATTTTTTATAAAGCTTCAAAATCTACCGCTTTCGTAAACTTTTCGGATGAAAAAAAAGTTTAAACTCACATCGATTTCTTTCTGTACTGCCATTGAAAGACGACTCACCCTCAATCGCAACAGAAATTTGTATGAAATTTCTTATACACTACCCCTTCTCAAAAAAGCCTGAGCCGCAGCAAGCCTCGCAACAGGAATTCTATATGGAGATGATGAAATATAATTCAATCCAAGTTTTTCAAATAATTCGATTGAGCTAGGTGAGCCGCCGTGCTCACCGCATACACCTAATTTAATATTTTCTTTCGTTTTACGACCTTTTTCGCAAGCAATTTTTATCAATTCTCCCACATACGGATCTATATTCACAAATGGATCATCGTTTTTATCAAAAATTCCATTCTCAATATAATCATTCAAAAAATGAATCGAGTCATCTCTCGATATTCCAAGTGTTGTCTGAGTGAGGTCATTAGTTCCAAAACTAAAAAAATCAACATCCTCAGCAATCTCGCCTGCTGACAAGGCAGCCCTCGGCAATTCAATCATCGAACCAACAAGATAATCATTTTTCATTCCATAACCATCCCGATAATATTGAGCGATTTTGTGAATCGTTTTTGTGAGTATTTTTGCCTCCTTCGTCCAAGCGATAAGCGGTATCATAATCTCTGGGTGAATTTTTACATTCGGTTCATTTTCAGCAAGATACAATATAGCTTCGAAAATCGCCTCAATTTGACATTCATAAATCTCTGGATATGAAATTCCAAGACGACAGCCACGATGCCCAAGCATTGGATTTTTCTCCGACAATAAATTCACTTTTTCATTTACATATCCGATGTCAAAATCAGAAAATTGAACAAATTTCTCAACCGTCTCTTTTGTAAGTGGTAAAAACTCATGAAGCGGTGGGTCAAGTAAACGAATTGTAACGGGCAATCCATTCATAGCTCTGAATATCTTGATAAAATCCTCTTTTTGAAAGGCCTTGATATGCTCTAGAGCGTTCTTTCTGTCAGATTGTTTTTCTGAAAGAATCATTTTCCGAACATATAAAATTCTTTTTTCATCAAAAAACATATGCTCAGTTCTACACAATCCTATACCCTCCGCTCCAAACTTCAGTGCAATTTTGCAATCTTGCTCAGTATCAGCATTTACACGAACTCTCAACCTTCTATATTTATCAGCCCAAGACATTATTAAATTAAAATTTTCAGAGAACTCAGAATCTTTCAACTCAATCTCACCTAAATAAACATCTCCCGTCGCACCATTAATACTTAAAGTATCACCCTCTTTGACGATAATTTTTTCTCCATTTGGTTGTAAGATTTCAAAATACCCTTTATTTTCGTAAACATTGATTTTCATCGCACCGCAAACACATGGTTTACCCATTCCCCTTGCGACAACTGCTGCATGAGAGGTCATTCCACCTCTAGCTGTTAAAATTCCTTGAGAAACTGTCATTCCCATTATATCTTCTGGACTTGTATCCATTCGAACAAGTAAAACTTTCTCGGTTTTCGCATATTCGCAAGCTTTTTCAGAACTAAAAATTACTTTTCCGACAGCTGCCCCCGGAGATGCAGGCAAACCTTTTGTGATAGATTTTGTGTTTTTATTAATATTAAAAACTGGGTGTAACATTTTATCAATCGATGATGGGTTTATCATCAGTAACGCCTCCTGCTCTGTTATCAAACCTTCTTTTACAAAATCAATCGCACATTTCAACTCAGCATCAACAGACCTTTTTGCTGAACGACTTTGTAAAATATATAATTTATTGTTTTCAACGGTGAACTCTATATCTTGCATATCCCTGTGATGTTTTTCAAGTTTTTTTGTTATTTCATCAAGCTCTTTATAACATCGAGGAAAGAGATTAATCATGGATTTTGCATCAGAGATATCATTAATCAATGATGGAGTGCAGATACCCGACACAACATCCTCACCCTGAGCATTTATAATATATTCGCCAAAAATTTTATTTTCACCCGTTGATGGATCTCGTGAGAAAAGAACTCCCGTGCAAGAATCATCATTCATGTTTCCAAAGACCATCGTTTGAATTATTACTGCTGTTCCCAAATCATCAGAAATACCATTTAATTCTCGATAAGCCTTCGCTCTATTGCCATTATATGAATTTAAAACAGCGATAATTGCGTGATATATTTGTTTTTTTACATCGTGAAGAATTTCACCATAATGATTTCTTTCAATAAAATTCGAGACAAAATCAATTAATTTTTCAAATTCTTCATTTGTTGCTTGATACCTATATTCTGAGCGAAGGAATTTGTTAAAACATTCTGTCAAATACAATCCATCAAAAAATAAATTTTTATAATCAAGGTTGAGAACTGTACTTATATAGCATTCAAGTAACCGAAGATATGAATTATAAGCAAAGCGATCACCAAAATCTTGAGCGATGATTTTTAAATTTTTTCTGGTAAGTCCGACGTTCAAAATTGTATCCATCATTCCAGGCATTGACATTGGAGCACCTGAGCGAATCGACAACATCAATAAATTATTTTGTCCATCAAGATTTTTATGAGTAATTTTTTCCAGTTTTTCTATCGAATCATAGATATTTTTTTCAAAATTTTCAGGCAATCTACCTGTTTTATTATATTTTATACAAATGTTTGTATCAATTACAAAACCTTCTGGCACAGGTATTCCAAGACTTGACATCTCGATAACACTCAACCCTTTTCCACCAAGCTTTTCCCTTGTGTAGTCTGACTTTTTTTCAACATTTTTATAAAAAAAATGAATAAAATCATTTTCTTCATTTTGAATGTTTATACTTTGAATCAAACTATTCTGGATATCGTTTTGAATATTTTTGTGAGCTAAAATAGACATAATAACCTTTTAATATATTTAATAAAAATTTATTGAAACAAACCTTTTTACAAAAAGCGCAAGAGAATACAAAAATATGTTCATGCAGATAAGAGAAAGAATCATTGGTGAAATAAGATGCAAATCTTGATTGCTCGAAAAACCAGTGATAAAAATATCCTTTGCTATTGAGGATAAATCGTCTGAAAAGTCACTTGGCGTAATTTTCGAATAATCAAAATTTTGTGTAATAAAAAACAACAAACCAAAATTTGTTACGTATGAAAGAGTTTTGATTGCATGAAAAATAACATATGGTGAGATGATTGGCAAAAGATCGGTAATAATGAATTTAACCTTTGACTCAGCCATTTTTAAAGACTCTTTTAAATTTTGCGTTAAAAGTTTCAAACTTCTTAAAACTATGTTAACCAATATTGGAAATATTATCAAGAATAAATTGATTCCAAAAAACAAAATTGAATTATTCTCAAT
>CAIPFW010000100.1 GCA_903864455.1 uncultured Anaplasmataceae bacterium
ACTAGAATTAATAGTAGATGTAACGGAGTTAGAGATAGAGAAACCTAAAGATGAGAAGAGCCTTCAGAGAATCGATGGGATTCGTGCTTTTTGCAAGAGCTCAGCTATGATGAGCTTTGATAAAAGAAGAAAAACATACTCTGGAAAAAAGAAACAATGCTCGAAGAAAAAAGAAATTATTGTTACAAAAGATAAAATGCAATGGGTGTTTAGTTTTAATTGACATAAGAGAATAAACGGAAGGAAAAAATAAATTTCTTCTACAAATTTGCGGCCTCATATTAGATGTAGAGATTCATAGTGCTAATATTCACGATACAAAAGGGGGAATAAAATTAATTGAAAAAACTCTTGAGAAGCATAAAAACATTACAACAATTTACGTTGATAAAGGGTATAGAGGTATATTCACTTATTATCTAAGAAATACTTTAGGAGAAATCGTAAAAATGCTGTAGATTGGTTATCGAAAGAACATTTTCTTTGTTCAACGGATATCGTAGATTAAGTAAAGATTACGAATATTCAATCTCCTCAACAAAGCGTTTTATTTATATAGCTCATAGTATGACTTTGTTGAGGAGATTAGCTAGATAAAATTACAGACAGCTTCAATAAAATTTAAATAAAATATTCTCCTGTAAAGCAAGCATCGCAAAATTGTGGCTGACTATTATTTCTTTTTTCACCTTTGACAGCCTTGTACAGACCATCAAGGCTTAAAAAAGCTAAACTATCCAACCCTAGATATTCTCTCAATTGCTCTATGTTACCTTTTGTTGAAATAAGCTCATTTTTGTCAGGCGTATCAATTCCATATAAGCAACTAAATTTAATTTCTGGGCATGCAATTCGCATGTGAATCTCTTTCGCGCCAGCTTCTCTAAGCATTTTTACTATTCTGCGAGATGTATTTCCTCGAACAATGGAATCATCCACAACTACAATTTTTTTTCCCTCGACAACTGATTTGTTTGCATTGTGCTTGATATGAAGGTCGCTATTTCGTTTTTCATCGCTTGGTTTAAGAAACGTTCTCCCTATATAATGATTTCTTATGATTCCAAAATCAAATTTTAATCCAGTTTTTTCAGCAAATCCCAAAGCAGCAGGAATTCCAGAATCTGGAACGGGAATCACAATATCGGCATCAATATTATTATAAGATTCTTGAGCTAACTGAGATCCTATGCTCTTCCGAGCTTGATAAACCGATAAATTATCATTAATAGAATCTGGTCTCAAAAAATAAATATATTCGAAAAGGCAAAATCTTTGCGGTTTTTTTTCTTCAAATAAATTAAAAATAGTATAATTGCCATCCTTAATGATAATAATTTCACCCGGATCTATTGTTTTGAGAAATGTTGCACCTACGATATCCAAAGCGCAAGTCTCCGAAGATAGAAAATACGATTGCTTTTCTTTTATCTGCCCTAAAACCAAAGGTCTTACGCCATAAATATCACGAACTCCGATAATCATATCGTCGACCATTATTGTCAGGGAATATGCACCTCGTATTTCTTTGAGTGAGTCGCGAATTTTATCAACAATGTTATCTTTGCTATTCTCAACAATCATGTGAAGAATGACTTCGGTATCCATTGTGGTTGAAAATTTCGCTCCATTTTTTATTAAATCATCTTTTATATCGTCAAATTCAATCATATTGCCATTGTGGGCTATCGATATATTTCTACCATCTTTTAATTTTCCAAAAACTGGCTGTATATTTCCATCATCTTTTTTTGCTCCAGAGGTTGAGTATCGCACATGGCCGATAGCAAATTTCCCTGGTAATGATTCTTTGAAATTTGTTCCTTCTTGGTTTCCTACTTTATTTTTAATAAAAACTTCGGATAATTCACCTTTTCCAAGAACTTGAAAAATTTTTTTTTTCTCAGAATCGTAAGTCACAATTCCACAAGCTTCTTGTCCTCGATGTTGGAGAGCGTTCAAACCTAAAAAACAATCGTATGATGCGGATTCTACATTATAAGATGCGAAAATTCCGCATTCATCTTGGAATTTATCTTCATTTTCATAAGAGAGGTGAGAATGAGGCATAAGGAAATATTAATAATTTTTTTTATATATTAGCATTTTTTAATAAGCAAATCAACAAAATAAAGCTCTTTGTCTTGAATATATACAATTATCACATTCCTTTATGGTTTTCTCAGCTTGATCTTTGACATATTTTATACAGCAAGATGGAAGTAACGATATTAAAGGTCTTAATGATAAAATCGATTCAATGTTTTCCATTTTTATATCGTAACTTTTATCATTATCAACTAATTTTATTCTTTAAACCCATTGCATTTCTCATAAAACT
>CAIPFW010000101.1 GCA_903864455.1 uncultured Anaplasmataceae bacterium
AGATACTTTTAATAAGAGATTTTCAGTAATAGCTGTTTTAGTGAATCTCAAGAATTCCTTTTAGATAAAAGTAATTCTTGAGAAACAAATATGATAGTTTAATGGGATTTTTTATTTAAGGTGAAATATGATGGGTTTAATATATAGAATAGCTTCAACCATAATTTTATCATCAATCACTCTTGGTCTGCCTACTTTTGTATCATTTTTAAATGATGGTTTTAAAATCTCCCATTGCGTATCTTCAATAATAAATCTCACTTCAAATGAATTCGAACTATCTTGACAATAACTCTCTAAAAAGATTTTTACTCAACAGACTCTCTTTTTTCAATAATTTTATCTATCAACCCGATAGATAATGCTTCCTCTGGGCTCATAAACTTATCACGCTCCATCATTTCACAGATGAACTGATAATCTTTTCCTGTGTGATGAGCATAAATTCTATTCAACTTTTCCTTTATATTTTTTATTTCCTCCGCATGAATAAGAATATCAGTTGCTTGACCCTGTGCCCCACCAGATGGTTGGTGAGTCATAATGCGTGAATGCTTCAAAGCATATCTTTTTCCTGCTGCCCCCGCCATCAAAAGCAACGAACCTGCGGACGCCGCTTGCCCTATGCATATAGTATGAACGTCGCATTTTATATATTGCATCGTATCATACATCGCTAAACCTGCCGTAACCGCACCACCTGGTGAGTTTATATACATATAGATTGGTTTGTTTGGATTTTCAGACTCAAGAAACAATAATTGTGCAACAATCACGCTTGACATATAATCCTCAATCGGCCCAGTGACAAATATAATTCTTTCCTTTAAAAGACGTGAATATATGTCATATGAACGCTCACCCTTTGATGTCTGCTCTACAACAATTGGTATTAATCCACCTGCAGTTATTATCATCTATTTACCTTCACTAAGATAATTATCATGTATTTTTTTGATTTCTTCAACCGATGATTGTATTGTATTTGAAGATAGTTTATTAATTATGAAATTTAAAATTTTTTCCTCAAGAACATTTCTTCTAAAATACTCTACTGCGCTTTTGTTTTTCTTGAAATATTCAAGTAAATACTCTGGTGATACGCCACTATTTTTTGCATAATTTGGCAGAGCATTCATCAAATCTTGTTGCTCTAAATTAATATTATATTTTTTCTCATAATTCATAAATGCGATAGACAGTTTGATTTGATTTTTCACATCATTCATCAATTGCTCCAAATCTTCTTTGATTTTCTTTTCTCTTTCTTCTTCACTTATCGATTCATCAATTCCTTCTTGCACTTTTCTGTTCAAATAATTAATTTTCTCGCTATTGAATTGTTGCTCAACGATAAGCGAAGGCAAACTCACTTCTATTTTTTTCAATGCATCGAAAAATTCTCTTTTTTTGATCTCCTTAATCATATTATCGGTATCATTTTTCACTTTCAAAGTAAGAAACTCTTTGAATTTATCGACGCTCTCAATTTTACTTTTTTCCACAAATTCTTCTGTACTTGTGAACTCTTTTTTATCGTAAATTTTCTTTAAAGTGATTTCAAAAACCGCATTTAGCCCAGCACAACCCTTATCATGATAGTCTTTTGGAAATACAATATTCACATTTTTATTCGTTTCTCCGATTTTCAAACCGCAAACTCCTTTTTCAAAATCAGGAAGCATTTTACCCTCCCCAAGTTGCACCAACTCACCATTTGGTTTACTTTTTGTAAACTCGATAAATTTATTTTTACCAGCAATTTGCGTTTTTCCAACAAATTGAATTAAAACTAAATCGTTTTCGTTTGCTATTCTTGAAGAATCTTCAGACTCTACGAAATTTATTTTTTCTTTTAAAAGCTCATCAATTGCTTTTTGAACGTCTGAATCTTCAACAGTCCATTCGTATGAATTTAAAGAAATACTGTCTAAGTCGACATCAGAATCGAAAGCATCGAATTCAATTGTATAATGAGCGATATTATTATTTTCTGATTTTTTTTCAATTTTTGGCTCGCTATGATGCTTTCCAATGTCGGCAACTATTCTTTGCTCAAAAAGATCCTCTAGGCACTCATCTATTATCGCATCTTTTCTTGTTTTTTTACCATGCTTTGCTACATTTTCTTCTGCATAATTGTGAATTTTTTCTTCTGAAATGAATGATGGATCATCCTTTCTAAAGCCCTGCGGAATTGATTGTTTGAGTTGCTCTGTAATAATTGAATGAATTAAATTTTTTTGCTCATCTGATTTAATTTTCACATCATAAGCTTTACGCAATTTATCTTCGCTAAAATCCTCTATCTCTTTTATTTCTGCATTTTTTATAAAATCTTCTACGATACTTTTTATACTATTCATAATTTAAATTAAACCAATATTATATAGATAAAATGCGGATGAAAGGACTTGAACCTTCATGACTTGCGTCGCTGGTACCTAAAACCCTTTAACTCAATAAGATCATACCCTTAACTCAATAAGATCATACATAACCTACACTCAATATGATCACACTCTTAACTAAATAAGATCATATATCTTATAAGATCATACATACCCTACACTCAATAAGATCACACTCTTAACTAAATAAGATCATACATCTTAACTCAATAAGATCATATCCTACACTCAATATGATCACACTCTCAACTCAATAAGATAAGTCATCTTAACTCAATAAAATCATACCCTACACTCAATAAGATCACACCCTTAACTAAAAAATTCATTAAATAAAAATTTTATCGACCAACTATTGAAAATAAACGATAACTACAAAAAATGCAAAAGTTTATCC